>NZ_JBHZPE010000059.1:0-23736 GCF_042787985.1 Peribacillus sp. YIM B13481 | reverse complement strand
TAGTAGATTCTCCTCACTTATTGTGTATGATTCTACATGCCCTTATTTTTATTGTCCAACTAAGTGTAACCTGTCCATATTTTATGAGTGTTATGGTGAAGGAGAGCCATTAGTCTTTGTACATGGATTAGGGGCTTCATCCTCAATGTATAAGCCACAAATAGAATACTTTCAACAACACTTCAAAGTTATTTTACTTGATTTAAGAGGTAATGGGAACTCTGGTTTTTTAGATTGTAATGTGGAAAGTGTTTTAGATAAACAAGCAGAAGATATTAAAGAACTTTTACTTTTTTTAGAAATTTCTTCAGCAACATTTATTGGAGTTTCATATGGTGGGGTTTTAATTCAAAAGGTAGCCTTTGCATCCCCAGATATTGTTAAGGCACTCGTTATAGTCGATAGTTTCTGTGATACCTCAATTGATTCCCTTCAAAAATTATTAGCAATGGTAGGAGCCAATCAAACATGGATTTTACATATGCCTAAAAAGTGGTTAGCAAAATTAACAAAATCCTCATATAAAAGATGGTCCATAGCTTGTAAAGAGATGGAAAGCATTATACTTAACATGAGGACATATGAAACGAAAATCCAAAGAAAAGCAATAAATAGAATTAGATTTAATGATCAGTTATTAAAGGTTAATATTCCTACACTTTGTTTAGTAGGTGACTATACTAAATTGGGTAAAAAAATGATGGAACGGGTATCGAGTTGCATTCAAGATTCGGAGTTGAAGGTAATCGAAAATTCTTTTGACCCTAGTAATCTTTGTCAGCCAAAGGTTTTTAATAAGACAGTTCATAAATTTATATCTAATTTACTATAGATATTTATTCAACTAAAGGGGCGCTATTCTTTAATAAGAATCGCTTTTCTTAATGAACTAACGGGTGCGTTAGTTCTTTAAGCAGTACGGATAATGATAAACTTCCTATATTTGCGAATGTGGGGATAAAATAATTAACTTAATAAAAAAAGGACCTTGGGTATCCAAGATCTTTCAGAGAAACATAATATTATTATTTTTTTTGGTCATTTTCTTTCTAATTCTTCTTGGTATAAATATGCTATTGAGAATACTATACCACATATAAAAAAAGCCAAAGTAAAGGTCGATACTCCTGTAAAATACAGACTAATAAGTGTTGATAAAAAAGTAAATAAAAGCCACTTTAAAGAGTCTTTAAATAATTTATTCATTATCCGTTTACCTCTTTAGCTTTATTTTCTTTCCAATAGACGTCTGAAAACACTTCAGAAAATGCATCAATACTTCTATCTAGTTCTTCAAAGTTATTATCTACGCCACCTACTTCAATTAGAATAGCCTTTTCAGAGATATCTTGGTTATAAACCCCATTCCCCATACTATTAGGCTTAAGGAATATCCCCCGACTTATACCTGGATATCTTTTTTCAAGCTCTGTATTTAATTTTTTTGCAAACTGTAGGTTTTTTTCATATTTTTCATTTCCTTTTCCGACTACAAAATATAGCTTCGCATAATCTTTCCCATTTAGAGTTTTGGTTGTTATATCTCTACGTGAGGAATCACGATGAATGTCTATATAATACTCCAATTTTCCATTTTTGTTTGCATTGGCTTCAATTATATCTCCAGACATACTATAAGATTTATTTGATTTCCATTGTCTCTTATTCAACTCTTCAGTCATGTTAGTTTGATCATGTTCGGTTCCTATACCTTTCTCATTTAATTTATTACTTAATCGGCTTCCGAGAGCGACAACATTAACTCTATTGTCGTTACTTATTGCATCATCTGGAACTTTAGCATCTCTTAGCAGAGGTAGGTAAGATTCCCAACTATGAGTTTGATAAATAAATACTGTTTTATTTTGAATTTCAGGACTATTTTTTATTGATGAATCATCTTCATGCCCTTTTTTTTGTAGTTCCTCTTCTACTACATCTCTTTCTTTTAATAAAACATCTGTAGGTGGTGAAGATTCTAAAGGTAATGTAGTAAGATCAGTCCCTTCTCCGGCCACTGCAATTTCATAATCGTAAGCTGATAGTCCAGGTAGTTCACTTCCTAAAAAGGTTCTAATATCATCAGGCCTTATATTTACACCTAACTCCATTAGATACATTGAAACGTTTCCTAATGTTAACCAATTTTCACCGGTATCTTGAAAAAAATAATGATTTTCTGTACGCATCATTTGAGAAAATAATTGCTCTGATTTCACTTCTTTTAAAGAGTCCTGAATAAATTTATATTGGTAGCTTAGATTTAAACTAATTATGATTCCGGTAATAATGAATGATATTATAACCAATAACGTTGAACTAGTTATTATTAAAAACGCAAACCTCCTAGTTTTTTTCATAGCAAACCTCCATGATTCATCTATATGCGAGAGGTTAGAAAATATTAAAGCTTATTTAATAGAGTTTAATTTTCGATTACTTTTAAATAAAGTAGAGTAGGCAAAATTTTGATTTGTGGATCTAGGCCTTTTCCTTAATGAACTAACGGGGCAGGATAGTTTAACAAGGGAAATGGTTATTTGTGGTAAAATATAAAAGAATAGTTGTTTAATTTATAGGGGGTTGTTTAAGTGCAAGAAAACAAAGAAACTCCTGAACGAAAAAGAGAGAGATTAAGACAAGAAGAATTAAAAAGAAATCCGACTGGTAGTTTGAATGATGCTTTTAATAAAGCAAACAGTGGCGGTCTTGCTGATTTAGTAGGAAGTTTAGGTTGGAAAGGTACGGGAATTCTCATTCTTGTAATCATTATAGGCTTTATTTTTGTATCACTTTTCTTCAAATAATGGATGCGTTAGCTGAAGATCGGGGCTGTCTTTAAGGCAGCTTTTTCTTATGGCACTAACGGGGCAGGATAGTTGAAGAAGAAAACCTTGATTGTTCAGGCGTTTATTATTATGTATGATACAAGTAAATAAACCCCATTTAAGATAGAAAGAGGATGAAGTATTCTGGATAAAACAAAAGTAATGGCTTACTTTAGTGTATTTGGTGATGAATTTCCTTTGGAGGTTGTAACCGATATTCTTGGTATTGAACCTACAAAAAGGGAGATATTATAGAAAAAATTAATAATCCCAATCTTGTATCAACCAAAATTAGACGGAGAAAAGAAACCGATTGGACTTTAAGCACTGGATATCAGGAATCATACGATATTAACAACCAGTTGAATACAATTCTTAAATCTCTTGAAGGTAAAACGAAAGAATTAAAACAACTAAAGGAGAAATATAGTTTAGAGTTTCTTTTTATGATTGTAATTCAAGTAGAAAATGACGAAAAGCCCGCAATGTATTTAGAGAAAAACATTATAGATTTTGCCAGCTTAATTCAAGCAGAAATCCACTTTGATTTATATATATTTAGTTAAGAAAATTATTAGTTTTCTTGTTCAACTATAGGGTGAGCTAGCTGAGGATCAGAGCTGTTTTTAAGGCAGCTTTTTCTTATGGCACTAACGGGGCAGGATAGTTCCACAAGCACAGTGTATTCGTAATGTACAGTAGGCAAGTTTCAGAAAGTATTTTTGGTAATATTTGATCATTTTTTAGGTCTTTTCTCATCGTTACTTTTTTGTATATAATTACATATTATACATATTTTTGGATGGTTATTATATATTAACTAGAGAAAGGTTATGGATATTAGTGTTATCTCTTAACGAAATGAAATGTAGGATTAATTACATGAGAACTCATTTAATTGAAATTGGTATGTTACAAGGCCTTTCTCACCCCGAAACTGTTAAAACTAGTCAAGAGTTAGATAAGTTGTTGTACAAATTTCAAAAGAACATATCAAAATAATCCTATATCCCGAAAAATTTCTTTGCCTACATTCTTTCTTCATAGTAAAGGATCACATGTCGTGGTCTTTTTTTTAGTCCGAAAATACCTCACAGTTTGTGTCAACTCTACAATAAGGCAGGTTGCTGAGGCTGCCTTTTCTTATGGCACTAACGGGGCAGGTTAGCATTCCTGTAGTTCGTTATTTTTCAGCTTTGAAAAAATAGGGCTCCTCAGTAAGATATGAGTAAGACATCACTCTAACTCAAAACCTTAGGAGGAACCTTAATATGAATTTTAAAATGCAAGACAAACAAAATCAACTAATAGAAAGAATTTCCGATACACATCTAATTGTAGGTGTGGATATAGCCCAACAATTACACGTTGCTCGAGCTGTTAACTTCCGTGGAATTGTAGTTGGAGATCCTCTTACATTTGAAAACAATGAAGAGGGGTTCGTAAAACTATTAAGTTGGATTCAAAACTTACAAAAACTAAAAAACTTAGATTCCACAATAGTGGGTATGGAGCCTACAGGACATTACTGGATTAACCTATCAAAATGGCTGGATAAACAAAACATTGAGGTAGTTACTGTCAATCCCCACTTAGTAAAAAGGAATAAAGAGAATCGTGATAATACCCAATCTAAGAGTGATAAAAAAGATGCGCTCGTTATCGCGGATATGGTCAAAAACGGCTACTATTCCTTTATTCGCCCATCATCCGAATCATTTGAGAAGCTTAGAGTTCTAATGTCTAATCGTGATGTGATTGTTAAACGTCTCGTAATCTCTATTAATCAAATAAATCGATGGGTAGATATTGTCTTTCCAGAGCTGCGACAAGTGTTTAAAGATGTTTCATGCAAAGGAGCCATCGCAACCCTTCGCTTGTTTCCAACTCCAGATCAAATATCTTCAATGGAGCCATTAGAGGTCATGAGGGGATGGAAGTCATTAATGAAAAGACAACCAGGACCTAAAAAAGCTCAATTACTGATCAATCTTGCAAAATCTTCTATTGGAACTGGACAAGCACTCGATGCTTATACATTCCATTTAGAACAATTATTAGAGGAATATGACCTCGCTGTAAAACAACTCGAAAGAGTTGAACAACAAGTTAAAGAAGTTCTCTACAAAATACCATTTGCAAAAAAACTACTTATAATTAAAGGAATAAGTGAAATTTCATTAGCCGGGATACTGGGTGAATCAGGAGATCTAAGTGGTTTCTCTCACGGAAACTCTCTATTACGGCATGCGGGATTACATCTAGCTGAAGCAAGTTCAGGCAAATGGAAAGGTCAGATTGTCATTTCAAAGCGTGGAAGGTCAAGACTACGACGATTCCTTTACTTAGCAACTATGAGCCTTGTGATGAATAATCCTGAGTTTAAAGCCATCCATTCCCATAATGTGAAGATAAAGAAGATAAAGAAAATGAAGTCAATCATGAAACTGATAGGTAAACTAGCAAGGATTTTTGTAGGAATAGCACGACGAAACGAGTCTTATTGTCCAAATAAAGTCCAAGTATCAATCCCTTTAGCAGCATAGAAATAAAAACATTAGTTATATAAATGTATCATTTTAAAATAGTTAACTTTATTTTGAATGTTGTCTTATTCGTAGGATTTCAAATATGTACGGAGTACCAGGTTTCTTGAACAAAAGGGCACTGTGACCCATAAGGTTAGCATAACTGGCCTCCACCCCTTGGATAGGCATGACGAAGGAATGAGAGGGCAATTGACCCGTTGAGACATGGGAGGGATAGCCTCCAGGGGCGGCGTGGAGATGTACATTATATGGTAAAATATGGAGTGGTAGCTGGCTCCTTTATTTAACTATGCCTTCACGAAGCCAAAATGATCTGTTCTCATTTCAATTACCCGGAAATCCAATTACAAGGGTTATGAAATCCTGCGAATAAGTGAGCATTCGAGAGATATTTGTATCAAACTGAGGGAGTTTCATAAGGAATATATTATTTTTAACAAAATTAGAGTAAAATGGTAATTATAAATTTATTAAATTAAGGATTGGGGAATATGAGGCATCTTATTGCATCAATTTATATATCATTTGGTTTTCTATTTTATTTTCTTACTTTCTTTGGAGACTATTATCCTTCTAAAATCGTTGGATTTGTTTCCTTTGTATTTATATTTATTGGTTTTGGTTATTTGTTTAAAGAGTTTAAAGAAAGAATCAAAAAAACGGTTTAGTGAATTTATTTCTTGAACTACCGGGTGCTTTACTTCAATAAGGAAGGTTGCTGAGGCAGCCTTTTTCTTATGGTACTAACGGGGCAGTGTAGTTGAAGAGTGACTAACTATATAGTGATGTTAAATGAGTTATGTAAGTGGGGGTGTAATATTATGAAAAAAAAGCGGAGAATGATTTTTACTACCATTATTGTAGGTGTGATTTTAATTATAGGATATATAATCATGTTGCCAGAAAGGTGGGCTCCAAGTTTATATCCAACATATATTGAAACCATTGAAGCGAATTGGAATTTATCGTTACCGATTCCTGATAGTGAAAAAGATATATATAGTTCTAAAGATGGCTCTCATGGAGATGGGGATGCGATTACTGAATTACATTACGATAATCCAATGGACATTCAAAAAATTAAGGATTAATCAAATAATTGGGTAAGTGGTGAGGAATTAAATATTAATGAATTACCTAATTGGGTTCGAGAATTAATAAGAGATATAGACAAAAGTTCCAGTTATTTCTATCTACATAAAGATAGTTATGATTATATATTTTTTAAACTTAATGGCAATAAGCTAACAATTTATGAATCATATATATAACTAACATATTTAGATACTATATTTCTTTAATCAACTAACGGGTGCGTTAGTTCATTAAGGAACACAAAAAATGATCACTTCTTTTTAAAAAAATAATCCATGAGATTTGATAATATTGTAAAGTGTGCATTTTTATATCATATTCTTACCAAAAGGAGAGTGTAACTTGTGAGCGAAACCTGTGTTCCGACTGACGTGGAACTAAAAGACACTAGCTTTGGATATACGTTGTCCTTAATAGGCGGTAAATATAAAATGATCATTATGTATTGGCTGTCTGAAAATAAAGTTATGCGGCATAATGAGCTGAAGCGAAGTATCGGTACCATTTCCTTTAAAACGCTAAGCATCATGTTAAAGGAGCTGGAAGCAAATGGCCTTATCATTCGCAAGGAGTTTCCCCAAATACCCCCAAAAGTTGAATATTCATTATCTGAACGTGGTCTTTCTCTCATTCCATTGTTAAATATGATGTGTGATTGGGGAGAGAAAAACCGTTTGCCAGCTCTGGAGGATGTACAGCGACAGATATAAATAAAAAAGAAGTATCTCCTGAACAAGGAAATACTTCTTTTTGTAGCTTTAAAAAAGCTACCTATTACAGGTTGTCAACAAAGGTCAAATAATCTTGTGCGCTTTTTTCCACTTCGCTTATAGACGGCGCATTTTCTGTGCCATAAAACGCAAAGAACGAACGATAGTCTGCATTGCAGTATAGGAAGGTAGTTTCAAAAGGAGATAATAAATGTTCAAGTGTATGACGATATTTTGCCTCTTCACTATAATCTTCTTTTTTAATTCCGGCAGATACAGCTAAAGCTGCTTTCCGGTTCTTTAATTTATCGCCTCCATTTGAACCATAAGCCCAACCATAAGCAAAAACATCGTCGAGCCATTTTTTAAGGAGAGGTGGACAATTAAACCAATATATAGGGAACTGCAAAACAAGATTACCATGCGATTCAACCAATTTTTGTTCTTTTTCCACGTCTATGTTTCCATCAGGGTAAACCTTAGACAATTCATGAACTGTATATTTTTCCGGATATTTTTTGAGTTCTTCTACCCATCGCTTATTAATGACGGATGTTTCTATGCTTGGGTGTGTTACGATAACAAGAGTTTTCAAAGATTTATCCTCCTTTAGTATTATTTATTTTGAGTATAAAGTTAACACTGCAATTATGTAAGTATGCACTTTTAGTACAGGTACTTTCATAAAGGTGAGTGTCACCCCAATCTTTTCGGGTTGCCACTGTAGTTTTAAAATAAAGTCGTACCTATTATAAAAAAGTTAAACCGTTTATAAAAAGATGAACCGAAATGATTTTAATTTTGGTTTTTCTTATTGAACTAAAGGGGCAGGATAGTTCCAAAGAGAAACAGTTACCCCAACAGTAATCTAAATTGAAGTAATAATAACAAATAAGAGTGAAGGAACAAATAAAATGCATAATTTCTGCAATTTTTTGTGATAGGATATCGGATAGACTAATTTTTAGGAGGAATACCATGGAACGAAAATTTCTTACAATGGCTGTTTTTTCACTAATCATTTCATTATTCTTAGCAGCTTGTTCTAAAGATGGTTCAATGGATCATGGAAATATGGACCAAAACTCAAATGAAAAACAAACAGATACAAACCATGATAGGATGAATCATGAGGATACGACACCCTCTTCCCAAAAAGACAATACAAACGTAGAATTTTCCTTTAAAGAAAATCCTGAAAGTGGCAAACAAATACCATTAGACATTAAGGTAAATAATAAGGATGGTAAACCAATTAAGGATTTTGAGGTTGAACACGAAAAACTCATGCACTTAATTGTGGTTAGCAAAGATTTATCCTATTTTGACCATATTCATCCTGAATATAAAGGGAACGGTTTATTTACTGTAACTCCAAATTTCCCTTCTGGTGGAGAGTATAAAATTTATGCCGATTTTACGCCTAAGGAAGGTTCCAAAACGGTAAAATCGAATGTCGTGACAGTAGCAGGAAACAAAGCAAAGACTACACCGTTAACAGAAGAAAAGGAATTAACAAAAGTAGTTGATGGTAAAGAGGTTACTTTAAAGTTTGACCATTTGATGACTGGAATGGATTTGACGATGACATTCACGATTAATGATGCTAAAACGAAACAGCCTATCACAAATTTACAACCTTATTTAGGGGCAGTAGGGCACGTTGTAGCAATTAGTGGCGATACTGAAACTTATTTACATGTTCATCCAATGGACGAAAAGGCAACTGGTCCAAATGCTAAATTTATGACGAGTTTCCCTAAGAGTGGTCTCTATAAAATTTGGGGACAATTCCAACAAAACGGAAAAGTATTTACCGTTCCGTTTACCATAAATGTACCGAAATAAAAAGATCCTTAGGGCCTTTTGGTCTTATGCGTTAAACTTTAATTCTTAAACTGACTAGGTGCGTTAGTTGAGATCCGTGGCTGCCATTTGGTGGCCTTTTTGCTTAATGAACTAACGGGGCAGGTTAGTGAAAGAAGGAGTTTCGACAATAGTTAGCGAGCAAGCAACAAAAATTTGAAACCTTCTATCAAAAGCGAACGTAGTATAAATATACTTACGAATAATAGAATGGGGATGAAAATGTGGGCAATAGTGAAAATGTGTTTTCATTAGATGATAAAAAGGAGAAAAAAGAGGGATTTAGGAAAAAGGCATTAGATACAGCAAAAGATATTACTGACAAATCCACAGAAGCATTTAAGGAACCTGTAAACTCCGTAACTGATTTAGGAAAAGACTATTCAAAAACCATTAGATATGGAATGAAACAAAGAACAGAAACAGTAATTCATATGTATGATACAGCAGAAGATAAAGCCGAAAGAGAAGATATTAGAAAAGGTGAGCTTAAAAAAAGTTACTGCCAGTATGGTTTGATGGGTTTAGGGCTTAGTTGTGGAACAGCAATAGTATTAACCTGGATAAAGAGCAAATCAAAACTTTCTTAGATTCTTTCTCAATACGATTAAATATCAAAAGCATTTAAGTTTGTGAACAAATGTACTTCAACTAACGGGTGCGTTAGTTGAACAAGGAGCTGTCTATAAGGCAGCTTTTTTTTATGCAACTAACGGGGCAGGATTCCTTAAGGGATTTCCCTAAAATTACATAAAAAGGTACAATTATTTAAAATAGTAAAAGATAGATGAGGGATTTGTTATGAATATTAGTCAAACCAGGAATTTCAATTTGGTCGCTAAATTAAACAAATATGTGCACGATTTACATTCAAATTTATATCCTAAATACTTTAAGGAATATAACTATGAAAATGTGAAGGAAGTTTTCAAAAGTCTGGTTAATAACGAAAGTTTCATTTTCCTTTTGTTGGAAGATGATGAAGGAGCTCTTGGCTATGCTTGGATAGAGATAAGAGAATATCCAGAAAATGCGTTTAAAAAAGGATATAAGTCTGTTTATGTACACCAGATTAGCATAGTAGAAACTAAGAGGAATAAGGGTTATGGTTCAAGACTTATGGAATGTATATATGAAATGGCAAACGATCGAGGAATAGATTTAATAGAATTAGATTATTGGTTTGAGAACAGTGTTGCAAAGGACTTCTATAAAAAGCAAAATTTTATAAAGTACAGAGAATTTGTTTATAAAGAACTGTAATTCTTACGGAACTAAAGGAACAGTTTAGTTACACAAGGAAAACTAAAGATTTAATTGGGGGATACCTGTATGATAAAAAAGATTTTTGTTGTGAGACATTGTGAAGCACAAGGCCAACCTTCGAAAGCACAACTAACAAAAAAAGGATTGAAACAAGCGAAATATTTATCTGAATTTTTCTCCAATACTAAAATTGATCGAATCATATCAAGTCCATTTTTACGTGCTATTCAATCAGTAGAACCAATAAGTGAGAAAATAAACCTAAAAATAGAGATTGATGAACGGTTGTCTGAACGCACATTAAGTACAACGGACTTACCTGACTGGTTTGAAAAACTTAAAGCAACGTTCACTGATATGGAGTTGAAATTTGAAGGAGGAGAGTCGAGTCAAGAAGCAATGAACCGAATAGTAAGCGTTGTAGATGAAGTTTTTAAAAGTGAAACTGAAAACACAATAATCGTTACTCACGGAAATTTAATGTCTTTACTGCTAAAGAATTATAATAATAACTTTGATTTTGAATGTTGGAGGGATCTTAGTAATCCTGACGTCTTTCAATTAACTTTTACAAAAAATGATGTAAATATGGAACGTATATGGCAAGAAGAAACAATAATAAATATTTGATTAGGCGTATTATTTTGTTCAACTAACAAGTACTTTACTCAATAAGGGGCATTGGCAGCTCTTTTTCTTATATTTGTGAAGGATTGTACTTAAACTAACGAGTGCGTTAGCTGAAGAACGGGGCAGGATAGTTTAACAATCATTTAGGAATATGTGGTAACTTGGTTAAAGAAGGGGGTTAGTTAATTGTTAAAGTTTTTGCAAATTATTTTATCAATAACAGTTACTTTACTTGCAGGGTATGGATGGATTACTGAGGATTTTAAGTTTCAACCATATATGATGTTGTTTTTAGGTTTAACGATGTTGGTAATGGGATTAAGAGAATTTCAAAAGGGACAAAAAGGGTACGGCTGGCTAAGTATAGTTGTATTTATATTTAGTTTATTTGTATCAATCCAAAGTTTCTTATTGAAGTAACGGGTGCGTTAGTTGAGATCCAAAGCTGTCTTTAAGGCGGCTTTTTCTTATAGAACTAAAGGGGCAGTTTAGTTGAATAAGAACTTTTGGATAATTATAGTAAATATATGTAAGGATTAGTATCCAAAATTAGGGGGGGATTCTTATGATATATGATAATCTAAATAAAACAATTACCACTAAAAGGCTAGTACTAAGACTTTTTCAAAAATCTGATGCAGTAGCTGTTACTAAACTTTGTAATAATTATAATATTTATAAAAATACATTGTACCTACCTTATCCATACTCTATAGATGATGCTTTATCATGGATTGAGCATCATCTTAATAATTTTAATGCTAATAAATCATATGAATTTGCTATAACAGATAAGGAAAGTGGAGAATTATATGGAGCTATAGCCCTATCTAACAACCAAAAATTTAATCATGGTGAAATAGCCTATTGGATAGGTGAAAAATTTTGGGGAAATGGATATGCTACAGAGGCAGCGCAAGCTATATTACATTTTGCATTTGAAGAAAAGCAATACCATAAAGTATTTGCTCGTTACTTTAATTCAAATCCAGCTTCAGGAAGAGTAATGCAAAAATTAGGCTTGAAAAAAGAAGGGATATTAATTGACCATGTGAGGAAAGAAAATCGATTCGAAGATCTAGTATATTATGGAATTATAAACTCAGTAGGATTATAGATTATACTACTTATTTGTAATCGGTTCCTTTTTCGCGAGGGAGATATGCTAAATTATTTGCTAAATGGTGGACCAACGGTGATTTAATGGGTTCAACCAGAAATATCTGGCTGAACTTCTTTTACTAAAGGGTGCTGTACTTCAATAAAGAAGGTTGCTGAGGCGGCCTTTTTCTTATGGCACTAACGGGGCAGGTTAGCTTTATAAGAATCAGTAATATGTAAGAAAAAGCATGAATTAGGGCAGTTTAATATCGTAATCTAATATCATTTAACTTCCAAAGGAGAATTATTCTATGCACATACGGAAATATTTGATTGCTTTTTTAGTTGTAGTTTTGATTTCTGATATTACATCCAATACCTTAATTCATGCGAAAAGTTCTACTTCTCCTAAACACTTGGATTCAACAGATCATTTACCACAGCAAGTAAACTGGAAACTAGTTGAGAAGGCGATGGGAAAAACAGGTGTGATGAAGCCAGGTGAAGTTTTTTATATCAGCCTCCCACGTAGTGATTTGAAAGTAACTGTCAAAGGAACACCAATCCAGACTGGTTTAGCTTTAGGGGGCTGGACAGCTTTTAAACAAATGGATAATCAAACAATGGTTATGGGTGATTTAGTTCTTACAGAAAATGAAATTCAGCCTGTCATGAATCAACTTTTCCATCAAGGAATTCAGGCTTCTGCATTACACAATCATTTACTAGGCGAGTCACCCCAGATTATGTATTTGCATATTGAGGGGCATGGTAATCCAGTTCAATTAGCTAAAGCGATTAGATCCGCCTTGAAACTAACAAAAATACCATGGACCGACAAACTACCAGATGATTCTCATATCTTTTCCATTGATAAACAAAAGCTTGATAAAATATTTAGACATGAAGGTACAGTTAGTGGTGGCGTTTATCATATGGGTATTCCTCGGTTAGAAAAAATCATGGAAAATGGCATGGAAATACCTCCTGCTATGGGGGTATCAACATTGTTCAATTTTCAGCCGACAAAAAATGGGACAGCAGCAATAACTGGTGATTTTGTACTTACTGCAGAAGAGGTAAATCCTGTTGCTAGAACGTTACGTAAACATGGTATAGAAGTAACTGCTTTACATAATCACATGTTAACCGAGAATCCTCGATTGTTTTTTATGCATTTTTGGGCAAATGACGATCCAATCAAATTAGCTAAAGCACTACGTGAAGCTATAGATAAAACTCATAGTATGTAGCAGTAGTCTGTTTTGTTGGTAGGACCCCTGTTAATCAACTAACGGGTGCTTTACTTCAATAAGGAAGGTTGCTGAGGCAGCCTTTTTCTTATGGCACTAACGGGGCAGGTTAGTTGCATAAGAACTGGTATAATTTAGAGAAAAGTATAGTGTAGAAACGAGGAGTAATTGCTTATTTCAGCGTGTCAAAATATCAAAAAGAGCAAAAAAAGCAAAAAAAGACCTCAAATAGTAGAGGTCATTTCATATTTTGTCTTATATTTTCTGGAATCATAACTACTTCCGTTTTTAAATCAACAGGTCTGAATGTTTCATCAATACATTCTTTCCAATACTCTAAATGTTTCTTATCTATCCAGTGGTCTGATTCCTGGACTTCTTGTCCGCCTGGACCCTGGACAGAGTACCAATATAAAAACTCATCACCATTTAGACGTTCTCTAAATATAGTTTCAACATACATTTTTTCTGCTTCAAGGGTTATCAGCACATCATTCATATTTTCGTTTAGAAACGTTAACCATTCATCTACCCGTTCCGATTTACCTTCCTTAATTCTAAATCTTGTTAGTTCTACATTCATATTTCTCCCCCATTTAATTAGTTATCTTGCTTACATTACATATTTTAGCAGGTTTTAACTCAACAGATGAAATAAGGGAGTTGCTTTGGTACATCCTTGTCTTATGGAACTATCGGGGCAGGATAGTTGAAGATGAATGTTACAATAAAAGAAAAATGAAGCAAGGTTATATTATGATTGGAACGTTTTTTAGTTTTTTTGTTATCTTTTTTATTATTGCAAGACTTGTTAGCCTAATGGGTAAGATTAGCTGGATGCCACTGATAAGAACAACTACGAGACAAGATGCAATATTAGCAATAATCTTTTCATTCATTGTTGCTGTTTCAACCCTTAATGGATAAAACACTATTTAGAACTTGTAAAATATCATGTGCGTTAGTTTAAGATCGGGACTGTCTTTAAGGCAGTTTTTTTCTTTATGCAACTATCGGGGCATGTTAGTTCAACAAGCGTTAATTAAGAAACATTCTCATTTCAAATTTATTATTTAGAGCAAGGTTATTCCTTGCTTTTTTCTTTGTGTTTTAAAGTTGCTTTTTATTCAAAAAGGGTATTTTTCGTTGAAAAATAATAATTTTAGTGTAAAATTACACTAAAAGGGAGTATTTAGTATATATGGAAAAAGAAGAATTCATCAATTTAATATCAGAAAAAATGAAACTTGTCCGAACAGAACAAAGTTTTTCTCAAGATAAGATGTCTGAAATTCTAGGGATTTCAAAAAAAACACTAGTTCAAATTGAAAAAAGAAGAACAGAAGCCAATTGGACCACCGTTGTTGCATTTTGTGCTTTGTTTAATCATAGCCAATTGTTGATATCAACAATTGGTGACAATCCAGTTGATTTTGTTCAGTTAATTGCAAGAAAAAATGGTGGTACACCTAAAGAAAAAACAATGGGTGGTAAGATATGGTGGAAAGAAATCGAGTATAGGGGGGATTTTCGTTTGCAACAAAATTTGATTAGTAACCATTACCGTATATTGGATCAATATGATTATCGTTGGCATAGTTCTTTTGATAAAGAAGAGAGTTTAAGTCGTTTATATGAATTACAGGAGGTGGGGAAATGAGTACGGTAAGTCTTCCAGGGTGGTTTTGGATAATATATTACTTATTTTTGTTTATTACATTAGGAGCATTAATATTTAGTCTTATTCGAAAAAGGAATATAGGAATGTCCTTTATTTCCATAATTTTTGTGATTACTGTTCCGATAATGAGTTTGTTAAATAGTATTGGAAGAGGAGAAGGACTAAATGAGTTTGAGCATTTATTTAGTCAATTACAACAAGGTGCGATTTGGTCTCTTTATGTAGTTGTGGGTTATTTATTTTTATTGGTTTGGTGGCTTGTTTTCTTATTTTCAAACAAAATTATAAAGACAAAAGGAAAAAACTTATTCAAGTAACGGGCAGGATTGTTTAATAAGGGATTAATATTTTGATAATTCATTTTAGAAATGCAGGGGATTGAAATATGAAAGATAAAAAGTATTCTTGGATAAGCTTTACTTCATTTGGATTAGGAGTATTCGTGATTTTACATCCCATTTTAGCCAATATATATCCAAAATTCTTTATGGTAACGCAATATATTGGTATCGGATTAACGCAATATATTGGCATCATATTAACGATTATTTTGAGTGTTATAGCTTTACTTAAAAAGAATGAGAAGAAACCTTTAGCAATAATAGGTTTAATTATGGGAATCA
The DNA here is from genome assembly GCF_042787985.1 of Peribacillus sp. YIM B13481. NCBI lineage: Bacteria > Bacillati > Bacillota > Bacilli > Caryophanales > Bacillaceae > Peribacillus > Peribacillus sp. YIM B13481. The sequence continues at coordinate 8,134 of NZ_JBHZPE010000059.1, read as the reverse complement.
TTATGATGATATTTGCAGGCATCCTCTTATATATATCCTTTAATAAATATAGCCCTTATTAACTTTGCCTTTGTTTTCTTTCGCAATCGGGGGCGATTGAAGAAAAGTGCACTCTCTCTCCTGGGCAGGGTAGCAAAAAGAACATTCAGGAAATATGAAACCGTTTTTGAAAATTGCCGTATTACAAGATTTAATCACCTAACAGGTGCTTTATAGGGGTTGCTGCGGCAGCTCTTTTTCTTATGGCACTAACGGGGCAGGATAGTTCAATAAGCGATTTTTAGAATAATGTGTAATATCACAACACCTTTGAGTTGCAGAATACACTCAACAAATTCATAAGGTATCAAAAAAAGGCAACAGTTTAAATAAGCAGAATTCGCAAAGTGATTTCTGTTTATTTTTTAACTTAGGCTTTTGTTTGGGATGTTATGCTTTTTCTAAAAATACTTTAACATTTTGAAACTTTTTATAAAATATATTCCACTAATAGTCGAAAGGAGTTGAGAGAGAGATGGAGTTTCAGAATGATAAGATGGTAAAAAAAGCAATCAGGGGCAATAAAAAAGCTTTTGAACAACTCATAAAACAGCACTATGAACGAATCTACCGGACTGCTTATCTTTATGTACATAACGAAGAGGATGCATTAGATGTCGTTCAAGAGACGACATATCAAGCTTATAAGAGTATTCACTCGTTAAAGCAACCAGATTACTTTATGACATGGCTTACCAGGATCATTATCCGATGTGCTGGTCATATTCTCAAAAGAAGAAATAATATTGTGCCACTAACAGACGCAATATTGTCTAATTTATCGGTAACCTATCATTCAGGTCATGACGAAGCAATAGATCTATTAAATGCGATCGGACAGTTAAAAGGGAATTATAGATCCGCCATTATTTTGTTTTACTACTATGATTATTCTATTAAAACCATTAGTGAAATCATGGAGATCCCCGAAGGGACTGTAAAAACTTATTTAAGTAGGGGGAAAGCCGAATTAAAAAAGTCCTATAAAAATGAGGAGGGCAAATGTAATGGATAACAAAGAAGTAAAAAGTGCTATTGAAAAAATAGTTGTACCAAAAGAAAAAGTGTTTGGCGCTATTGATAAAGGCTTAAAAATGTCAGGGCAAGGTAGGAAAATAAAGAAAAAGAAAGCTCTTGCAGGTTCGGCTGCTGCAGTTGCTCTTCTTGGAATCACCATTGCTTCTGGATTTGTTAATCCTACAATGAATAAAGTATTGGCTAATACTCCTTTAATAGGCGGGATTTTTCAAGAATTCAATGATTCAATGGGCGTGGAACTTGCGAATCAAGATGCAGTTACAGAATTAAATCAATCCTTAACTAAAAATGGAGTGACTGTAAAACTCACCAGCGCTTATTTTGATGGCAATGTGGTATCAATTACAGGATTTGTAGATGAAGATGTTGATAAAGGGCATAACGAAAAAGGGGAAGTAAGCTTTGATATGAATTTTGAACACAACAAAGGGGATAATGACCCTTGGTTGAATGGAAAGTCGACAGACATTAGGAAGGTCAAGGGGGGATACAATTTCCAATGGAAAATGGAATATCCATATAAATCATTTAAGGAGAATTCTACTCTCCCCATAACTATTCATTATATTAACGGGATAAAAGGTGAATGGAATTTTGATATCCCTATTCAGCAAGAAAAAAACAGTACACTTGTTATTGATGAGGAGCAAGGATACCCGGAAGATGAGGTCAATATCCGTATAAAAGAGATTCTTACCGCAAAAGCGTCATCTTCGCTTATTTATGAGACGGTGGAAAAATACAAAAATGATGAAATTTATATACTAAAAGCAATTGATAATAAAGGAAAGGTATATAGGTTTGGAAACGGAACATCTCTAGAGGGGGCAGCACTAGAGGATGGATATCATAGTACTGCTCGAACAAAAATGACCAAGCTGAACTCAAATACTACTTCACTTACTTTTTACCCGCAGCTATCTGTTGCAGACCCAAAAGTACAACAGCTATTGGACAAAAAATCGTTTTCGTTAAAAAGCAAACGGCTCAATTTAGGCCTTCAGGTAAATGATATAACCAAAAAGGGTAGTAAACTAGTAATCGATTATCAATTTACAGGGCTCTCCAAGGGATTGAGTAAACATCAGCTTGATTTATTTGAAAATAATTTGAAATATGAATTATTTTTGATAGATAAGGAAGATATAGGGGTAATAGATCCTGAAAATCCAATATCAACTAAAAATCATAGCATTCGCATGGATACAGTGAAAACTATCGATAAAAAGACAGCGCACTTCCAATCTACTTTTGACTTAAACGGAGCAGAAAGGATTGAGAATTTTAAGCTAGAAAATACAATGTTGCTATTTGATTTTTCAAGCTTTGTCCCAGCTAAGGAATTAAAACCATTTACTGTTTACTTCCGGTAAGGAATGAATAAACAATTAAAATTAAAGTAGCTCATTTTAGGAAACATATTGTTGATGAGTGGAATTTTACTAGGGCATTGAATAATTAGTAATATCGGGGCGATGACTTATGTAAGTCACCGTCTTTTTTTATTAGTTAGAAGTTTGTGAAATTTTGTACTTAAACTAACGGGTGCGTTAGCTGAAGAACGGAGCTGCCTTTAAGGTAGCTTTTTATTATGGAACTATCGGGGCAGATTAGTTGCGTAAGAAAATAGAAGGAATTTTAAACTGAGGGAGTTGAAGACACCTGTTGATTTTTGTTCAGGAATTTCTCCAGAATGGTAGTGACCCCTAATAATTTATTTTATTAAATCAATAAATTATAAAATTTTTTCTTGAAATGAAACCAAATAAAGTTAACATAAGTCTAAATAACGCAAGGAAGGAGGAAAATAGGTGGAAAATGAAATAGATCTTGATGTGGACAACAAAGAAATAATAATTGAAAACATAATGAACATGTATTCTAAAGACGTATATTTACTGGCATATTCATTTGTGAAGGATCAAGGATTAGCTGAGGATATTTCGCAAGAAGTCTTTATAAAATGCTACAAGAATATTGAGAAATTTCGTAGAGATGCTTCTATTAAAACTTGGGTTTATCGTATAACTGTAAATACTTCTAAGGATTTTATCAGAAAAAAAAGGTTCCGAGTTTTAATATATTCAAAGTTATTTTTGGAGAATTTTAAAAAGAGCGAAAGCTCCGAAGAAATTTTTATAAAACAAAATCAAAATGCTCAAATACTACATAAAGTCCTTTCTCTTCCCCAAAAATACCGTGAGATAGTTGTTCTTTATTATTTCCAAGATTTAAAGGTAAGTGAAATTGGAGAGACGTTAGGTTTAAACACTAATACTGTGAAAACAAGACTTACAAGGGGACGGTCCATTCTAAAAGAAAATCTTATTTTTGAGAAAGGAGATGCTTTGAATGGATAAAGAGTTAAAGCAGGTAAAGGAGCAATATACAGAACATTATTATGATGATGAAATCTCAAATCGAATAAAAAGTAAAGTCTATGAACGCATTTTAAAAGACAAGAGAAAATGGAGTCTCAGCAAAAAAATTACATTCTCAGGCAGTGTTGCTATAATCATCCTTTTTTTATTAATTGGCTCGGCATTTGTTTCTCCGGCAATGGCCAAAGTGGTATCAAAAGTCTCTTTCATCAATCAAATTGTGCAAAGTTTGAAGGAAACGGATGACAGGAACGGAAAGCTAGATGCTTTATATGATGAGATATCCAAAACGTTATACGAGAATAAAGAGTATAAAGGAAAAGTAGAAGTTGGAATGTCATGGCTTTTTTCCTCTGAGCCCCCTTCATTCACTGTTTGGGTAGGGGATGAAGATTTTAAACAAGAACATGAGGATGAAATTAAAGATATTATTTTAAAATGCGCTAAGTCATATAAAATTGATGGAGTTGAGGTTGTAGTAGAAGTACGGGATAATGTTGAACCAAATGAAAAAAATAAAGAATTAGAGAAACTTACAGATGAACTACTTACAATAACGCAAGAGGTTGTAAAAGAAAAGGGTTATACCATTTTAGCTAGTGGAGTATCTACGAACCCCAAAAAGGTTTCCATTAAAGTGGGGATTGAAGGAACAGAGCAACATTACAAAGAAGTGAAGAATCAAATAGAAAAACAGGTACATGATGTAATATATGCAAAAAAGCATGAGAAGTATGAAGTTGAAGTCAAAAGAGAAAGTGAAGACGAAATTAAGGATCAGAATTGGCAGCCTATTTTTACAGCAGTCATGGAAGAAACACATAAAAAGTTTAAAGAAACAAATGGTTTTGCCTACTCCTTTCATCCAAAACCTCTTGAAATCATTTTAAAGACTTCATTATCAAAAGGAGAGGAGAATAAAGAGCAAGCTGAAAGAATTGAAGAGTATGCAAGACAGGTAGTTGAAATAAAAAGGAAAGAATTATCCGTTGAAGCAATACCTTATAAAATCATTATACGTGATAAAGAACATAAGAAATTGTATGAGAAATTGTACAATTAAAATATATTGATTAAAACATCATCTTTTAATCAACTTGTGATTCTTAAAACGTATTCTTATAGAACTAACGGGTGCGTTAGCTGAAGATCGGAGCTGTCTTTAAGGCAGCTTTTTATTATGGAACTAACAGGGCAGCATTCCTGTAATAACTGAAAATGAGGTTTGAACGAAATATTCTAAGTGAAATAAAAATGCACTATTAAGGTACCTTTAACGGAGATTCTTAAGATTATTTATTAAACTTCTCCGGAAACTGCTTCACAACTCCAGCAGAGATAGCATCTGCCATTAGAATTATATGTGTGACCCCATCATCAATCGCAACGATTCTTGCATCCCAATCCTTTGCCAAGCTTGCAGATAAGTCATTTGTCACCAATTTTAGATGAATATAAAGCAATTTTTTTAGATCTTCATCTTTTAAATAAGGATTGGCACCGCTAAGGAACGCCGCTATATCATCTATACCATTCTTTGTTTAGCTGATTCACTAAGGCTTCTTTTCCGGTTTTAGCAGCATCTACGATCTTGCCGGCAATAACAATATGTTCCTTAAGCAAATCCGTAAGTTTGTTCCCAGCCTCCTCACCGTATACACCCTTTACCGCATTACCAATATCCTCTTGATTTTTAAGAAGTCTGGACAACACTGGCTTTTGGTCTTCTGCTCCTGCTGTTGTTGCACTTGTAATATAATTACTTGTCCACAATACATGATCCATCCAAAGTTTCCTGAATTCATTTTGAAACTTTACTTCAGATTGGCTTATGCAATTTTCTTGTGTTTTAGTGACGGCACTAATTGATCCAGCCAGCATGTTTAGCGAAAATAACAAAATAAACCCCAAAATAATAATTTTTTCATGAAAACTGCTCCTTCCAAATTAAATAAGTATCCTGATTAGTATTTGTATATGGGATTTTTACATTCATCAAATTGTTAAGATGCTTCTTAGGAAGAGGATACCAAAAATGAAAATTCATTTTGCAATATTAGGATGGGCTTCAATATCTTTTTAAAAATAAAAAATTACCGAAACATTAAAGTGCATTAATAAATTTTTGGTTTATGGTGAAAAATTCTTAAGATAACGAGGGGAGAACCCTTAGATGAAGGTCGCTAAACTTTTCGGGGGGCTAGAACAAGCATAAGTGTTTATAAAGCCCTATTTAAGTTATTCCATTAAGGGAGCAATTGTGGTCAGAAAGAGAATAGCCACTCAACCCCCTTTAGAAATAACAACTTGGAAAAATGGGTTTTTTAGTTCAAGAATAAGTATCACAAGCTACATAAAAAACATCGAATAGCCTCTTTGCTTCTTAATAATTTTATAGGTACTAAAAGAATCAAAACCCTTATAAAGGTATTCCAGGAAAGTAAATGAAGAATATTATCCAAAATGCTTCCATGATTATTAAAGGGTAATTACTGTTTCATTTCAATTTCAATAAAACATCTTTAAACATACAAATTTATTATAGTATGACTATATAGGATTTAACTATCAATTAAGGAGAGGTATATGAAAAGGTTTTTCTTTATCTTCATTTTGGCTTTAATCCCCTTCACCTCTACGACTGTAAGTGCAGAATCCGACTTACCTCTCGTTAGTGAAGCTGGGATCATTATTGATGCGAAAAGTGGAAAAGTATTATACGAAAAAAATATAAATAAAAAAATGTATCCAGCAAGTCTAACGAAAGTTGCTACTGCTATATATGCTATAGAGCACGGGGATCAGAATGAATTAGTGACTGTTAGTAAAAAAGCAGCTGAGGCAGACGGCTCTTCGGTATTTATTGAACCTGGGGAGAAAATAAAGCTTTCCAAATTAATTGCAGGAATGTTAATCAACTCCGGAAATGATGCAGCTATCGCAATTGCCGAGCATATGTCTGGAAGTGAAAAATTATTCATGGAGGATTTGAATGAGTTTTTAAGAAAAGAAGTAAAAGTCACTGATACTCATTTTACGAACCCCCATGGCTTGTTTGACAAAAACCATGTAACTACAGCCAGTGACCTTGCTAAAATTACACAATATGCAATGAAAAATGAAATTTTCCGTGAAGATTTTGGGAAGAAGAAGTTACCATGGAAAGTGGAAACATGGGACACAACTCTAGTTACCCATCATAAAATTTTAAAAGGTGAACTCCCCTATAAGGGAATAACCGGTGGGAAAACCGGTTTCGTTAGTAAAGCGGGCTACACCCTTATTTCTACTGCTACTAGAGGAGAACAGGACTTGATTGCGGTCACTCTTAAAGCTCCTTCAAACAAGGATGCCTACTCCGATACTGAGCTTCTATTCAATTATGGTTTTGAAAATTTTAAATCAGCCAAAATTGATAAAAAAACCCTACTTTATTCAGCAGGTCACTCTAAATCCTATAAGCTGAACAAAGACTTATACTATACTCATTTAATTAGTGATGAACCTAGTCTAAAAACGAGTAATGATGGAATTCTCTCAATCATGAACCAAGAAGGGCGCGCCATAGGATCCTTTAACCTTAAAACGGTCGCTGATGTTAGGAACACAGCTGTGCCTGCCTCGTTTAAAAAAGAAGCAAACAGTGGGGACGCTAATAAATTTTCTGTTTCATCTCTAGGAGGGCTAGGCTGTGTCATTCTGATCATTCTGATAACGGTTTTCCTAAAGAAAAGCAGAAAAAAACGAAGTGATTATAGAAATCGTTACTGAAAAACCTCATCGATTGGCAATGAGGGGCGTTATTGCTTATACTTTTTCCCTAACAAGGGTGGCTTTAATTTAATAAAAAGAACAAAGGAGTACACATATTATACATGACTAATTTGTGAACTCCTTTATTTAATAAGGCTTTTTATGATTTAGGTTTGGAAAACTCCAGGAAATGGATTTTCTTTTAGGGTTACCGCGAAAAAGATCGGACAAACCTTTTACGGACTGCTTTTTCATTGCTAAGGAAAACGCCTTTAGTCGATGTAACCTATACGGCTATTCTTTTTTTAAAAAAAATAATCCAAATAAATATTAAAAGGTCATGTTTTGATTGGTTTTTCAAAACATGACCTTTTATTTATTCATTTATCTATTAATTGATTAAACTTTGTTTCAAAGCTACATCCGAAGGCAAAGGATTACCAAAGGATATTTAACATATTACTGTTCATTTAAGCTGGTTATAGAAACACTTTGTTTTTTATTTGGTTCATCAAGGGAATGGATTGTAGCTATTCCATTTTGTTCATCCACGTGCTCAATGTAGATACTTTCCTCATTATAGGTCACATTTGCCATAATTGGCGAAGAAGCAATTTCTTCTGCTCGTTGTGCGTTCATTTTAGCCACCTCCTTTGAATTTGCAACAGTTATAATATTTGTTCCAAATTACTTAGATATACTTGTTGTAATTGAAATGCTTCAAAGAATCCTTTAGACTTTACTGAACTACCGGGTACGTGAGTTGAACATCTTTGTTTCAAAGCTACACGAATAAAAGAGGATATAAGATAAAAGAGACAGCCATATTAAATACTGTCTTTTTTTATTTGGCTCTTTTCGTAAAGATTGTTGTTTTTAAAACGAAACTATTTAAGGTTGATTGGAGCGGAAGTGCGAGACTC
>NZ_JBHZPE010000058.1:0-23749 GCF_042787985.1 Peribacillus sp. YIM B13481 | reverse complement strand
CGGTGGCAGAAGCAACATTTAAGATACTAAAAACAGAATTAATCAACGGAACGAACTTTCTGACCCTTGAACAACTCGCTCTTGAACTTTTCGATTATGTCAATTGGTACAATAATATTCGGTCCCACAGCACACTTGGCTACTTAAGTCCGGTGGCTTATCGAAACTTAGCCCTTAAAAAAGTTGTTTGATTTAGTGTTGACATACCAAGATATCATAATACCCCCAGAACGAAAATTTTGTGCATCTTACTCGTTTTTCTCGTTTTGGGGTAACTCGTTATTGTTAGCTTGATGATGATGTGGCTGTACCCCTAAAACAATAAATGAAGCTGATACGGAACTATGTGAAACGCTTAAATATGCACTTATAAATAGTCTGAGACAACCAGTAGATAAAGCAATTGCTGAAATTTATAAAGATGATAAAGATGCACCAAGTAATCTTACTTGGGCTTCGTATGACACAGAAATACTCAAAATTAAGCAACTTTATGGAGTTGGTGGCGGATATGAGATAACTCTAAAAGTTCACCCTTATTATGATGCTCATAATAGTTATGGAATAGATGAGGTTGTTGTAGATACAAGGGGTGAGTTAATAAATTATAAGCACATAAAAACATATCCTTGAACTTCAACTAACGGATGCGGTCTTCATTAAGAAGGATCGCTTTTTTTATGGAACTAACGGGGCAGGATAGTTCCACAAGCACAGTGTATTCATACTGTACGGTAGGCAAGTTGTCAGAAAGTATTTTTGGTAATATTTCAATTGATATAATCATGCGCAAAGAAGACGGGGAAATTGTGGAGCTGGAGGGAGTTGAAATTTAATGGCATGGGGACTTTCGGAAAAAGGGTTTAACCGCCCTAATCAAGCAGACTTGAAAGAAGAAATTGATCAAAAACAAAAGGAACTGTTTGGTGAAGATGTGAACTTATCATATAAAAGCCCTAATGGTATCATCAGTGGTCTATTATCATGGATACTTGCAAAGGTATGGGAATTGGCAGAAAAGGTGTATCATAGCGGACATCCTTCGGAAGCAGTAGACAAAAACCTAGATTACTTGACTAGTTACTTTTTGACTTCAAGGAACCCGGAATTATATGCAGAGGGAACTGTTGATTTCACAGGAACTCCAAATTATACAGTTGTTGGTGGGACTAGATTCGAAACCGAAACAGGAGTAGATTATGCATTAAAAGAAGATGCGTTATTGAATTCATCTGGAATAGGTACGGGGTCAGTTGTAAGTCTTACAGCTGGTTTAATCGGCAACACATTACCTGGAACAATTACCGTACAAAGTGAACCGAGCTCAAACATTGAAACAGTAATAAACTCTGAAGCTATTACAGGCGGGAGAGAAAAAGAAACAGATATTGAATTAAGAAAAAGGTTGTTGGAAACAAACGGGATAAAAGGGTATGCAACACCTAACAGCATTGTTTCAGCCGTGCAAAACGTTTTAGGCGTAAGGGCTGCAAACATTCATAATAACAATACAAACGTAACAGTGAACGGAACACCGCCTAATAGTTATCAAGTGTATGTATTGGGTGGGAATGGTCAAGAAATCGCAGAAGCTATTTTTGACAAGGGTCCTGCGGGTATTGAGCCATACGGCACATCTTCCTTTCAAGTATTGGATATGAGTGGTGTTTCTCATAAAGTTTCCTATACACCAGCTAATACAGTTAATGTTTTTGCGAGCGTGAATTTAACAACTGATAACACATTTCAGAGTTCAAATATAACTGAGGTAAAAGATACAATTGTTCGATTTATCGGTGGTACAGTAGGCGATGGATCTATTTATACTGGCTTGAATATCGACAAATTAGGCACGATAGCTTTATTTTCTGCATTGGCAAATGATGAAGAAGGGAAACAAATGGAATTAGATAAAATGAGAGCTCACGTTAAAAGACTTAAGAATGAAAAAAAGAAATAGATAAAGTCTTGTCGTGTTCATCTAGTTTACCCTCTGCATGCAGAGTACCGATAAAAAGGGAAGCAAACAAAACATAGCCCCCAAATACACCATCCATGTAGTATTTGGGGGCTACTTGACGTTTACCTTTATAGCGAATTTACTTAAAATAAGGAACCTTTTTCAAAGCCACACAAACTGGAACGGCAACGATAATTCCTAATATATTTTGAACGAGATCTCCAGGTATCGAAGCTAAAGGTGCAATCCAATTACCGTATAGAATCCCTTCACCAATATAATAAACAGCTATCATAAATGGAATGGAAACGATTGTTGCTATTACATTGAAAGCAATGCTAGTACCGTTGCGACCCTTTGACCAAGCGATTTTACCAACTATATATCCTTGCAAACCACGCGCCACAATGGTGATAGGTGCCCACAATGTCCACCCTCCAACTATATCAAATAACCCCATTCCTATCGCACCAGCAAGAGCTGCTTTTTTAGGACCAAATAAAATAGATGCAATAAAAAGCATAGCTGTTCCTAGATGAACTAACCCTCCATTTGCGGCAATTGGCAGTTTAATATTCAAAAAGAAAGTAGATAGGAACACGAGTGCAATCAACATTGCGGTAATAATTAAATCCATAGTTTTTTGACTTGACCTTGAATAACTTTGTGTATTTTGCATATCTGTAAACCTTCCTAACTAGAATTTTCCTATGATTTTAGCAAAAGACTGGTGTCTATAAAAGTGTCAATTTATTAAAAAACTATGAGGTCAGTTGATAAAAAATACAGATATTATACGTATTGAAAAGAGAGAGGAGATGACTGTTTTTAGCTGATTTATGATAAGATAAATAAAGTTTAAAGTGGATAGGCCATATGGAGGTTATTATGAAAAAAGTTGCTGTACTACAGGATTTATCATCTTTTGGAAAATGTTCATTAACAGCTGCAATTCCGGTTCTTTCGGTCATGGGCGTGCAGGCATGCCCTTTACCAACGGCCATATTGACTGCGCAAACCGGATATCCAAGTTTTTTTTGTGAAGATTTTACATCCAAAATGAAATACTTCATAGAAGAATGGAGCAAGCTTAATGTAACCTTTGATGGAATCTATACCGGCTTCGTTACTGGTGAAGAGCAAATTAATAATATTTTCCATTTTTTAGATAAATTTTATACAAAAGAAACCATTTTACTTGTTGATCCAGTAATGGGGGATATAGGAGAAGTCTATAAACTTTTTACCGATGAATTACTGGTACTTATGAGAGAACTGGTGAAGCGTGCAGATGTCATTACACCAAATGTTACAGAGTGCTGTTTATTAACCGGATTGTCTTATGAAAAGCTACATAGCTATTCAAACGAAGAGGACTATATTAAAGCGATAGAAGAAGCAGGGAATATGTTGCAGCAAGAAACGGGAGCTCAGGTTATCATCACTGGAATGAATCCACCGTCAGCAGATTCAGAGAAGCAGTTTATCGGAAATATGTATTTGGACGGAAGTAGAACCTTTTATAGTGCGACGCAGTATAACGGTGAAAGCTATTCAGGTACTGGTGATTTATTTGCATCTGTGATTATGGGAAGCATGATGCGTGGAGAGAACCTAGAAAAATCCGTACAGCTCGCAGTGGCATTCCTGACAGAGGCTATCAATGATTCCTCCTTGGAGCAAATTCCTAAAGTAGAAGGAGTTAACTTCGAAAAATATTTACGAATGTTATTATGAATGCTTTAAAAAATGGAAAAAATAGAGTAACAAAAGCTCGGCTTTTTGACTAACCGAGCTTTTTGTATAAATCAAATAGTACTTATATTTTGCTGAATATTGTAAAAAATCACTTAAATAATAAGGAAACTTTCTATTTACCTCACAACAGCCAGTATTTATGTTCGTTAAAGTTTGAAAATATTTAACTTCCATAGACCTTTACAAAGATGAAGAAAAATTACTTGAAGAAAAAACAATATTATCTACAATCGAGGAATTAGAAGCTCTATTTCCTGATAAGGATAGATTAGAAATAATAAAGAAAATGCGTCAATTAGGTTGCTTAGAAAAATGCAAAAATTCCCTGGAGAGCAAAAACAAATAAAGTAGATAGACCACCCTGTAAAATTACATTAGAAAATGAGCCTAATATGGAATTAATGGGTAAGGCATTCACTAAGTTATATTTTGATTTATTAAAAAAGGGTAAACTTGACGATAAACCTTTTCTGGATGAGAAATCAAAATGAAAGAAAATAAGAAGCTACAAAAAAAAGTTATCCCAGAAGAAACGGTAGTATTTCTTAATAAACCAAATATTACACAAATGGCTAAAATGATTATCAATATTTACGATAGAAATCAACAGGAAATAAAAACAAAAAAAGCTAAGGATTAAACCTTAGCTCAATGAAGTGGAATAAAGAAAAAGAAAAGCTAGTGATAATAACAATATCTACAATAAAATTCCATTTTATACAAGAAGCCACCAGTCATTTAAGATTGGTGGTTTTCTTCTTTTACATGAGCAATTATATCCTCGATTTCACAATGAAGTACATCACAGATTTCATTAAGAACTTTCATTGATACAAATTCATCTTTTCCTATCTTAGCCAATGTAGATGATGAAATTTTAGTTTGTTTCTGTAAATCAACCTTACTTATTTTACGTTTGTGTAGTGTAGCCATTAGGGGTGCATAGGTGAACATGTAACCCACTCCTTTAGGTTTATATTGAATATCTTTAGTTTAGTGTACCATAGCTTTTAAAAAAAATATAAAACTTTTTCGAATTGGTGTTGACACCCATATTTGGTAAATGGTATATTAGCTTTACAAAAACGAAGCAATAATTCGAGAAAACAGACATAAGATTCGATATAACAAAACAAAGGGAGCGGTTAAGGGATGACAAATCAGACAGTAGCAGTAGAAGGTAAAGAAATGGTAAGAGAATCTTTCGGAGTATTCAAAAACTTGGGCATTGAACTTAACTTTAACCAAAATTCGGACAACCAAAAACAAGCACTAATTGAAGCGTTATATAAACTTGAAGGAATCTCTACTATTGAAATGAAAATTACATTAAACGATGGAACAGTCATTGAGCCTAACATAAACAATTGGAATCACAAATGCGAAAATATCTCAGTTTTCGATGAAGCAGATGACTACATGGATTACAGTTCAATGTTTTTATAAAACCTTGCGATCTCGTAACATTTAAAAGTAGGCGAAAAGATGAAAAGTTATGACTCCATTCTAAACGAGTGGGGTTTTTATAATTTACAGAGAAAAAATAAACGCTTGCTTAAAATGAGAAAAAAATAAAACTACTAACGTAAGTTAGTAGCTAGATATAAGAGTATTAATAGTATTTTAAGGTCGAAAATTGATCACATAACTGCTCGCATTTTTGCTCACAAATCATCAAATATTCGTGTGACTCGGGCTATTATCAACTTTTATTTATGATTTTTTCTATCAGTAGTTGTAAATCATCCGGTCTATGAAACTCAATCGGCGAAACGCCTTTATCGAATTCTATTGTATCGGCTTCAATCATTAATACATACTTCCCATTAATCTTTCCTAAATGGATGCTGTCGCCGAAATCGGCTAACAGTCCTTTGATGGATGTACTGCCTAGCCTCATTCGCAGTTCGGCTTCAGGTGTATGCTCGACAATCTGGGCTGTGGCTTCGACGACCTGGTGGGTTTCAAGGCGTTCCTGGATTTCCCTTTTTTCGCTTGTTTCCCAGATTTCCAGGTCCTGTTCGAATTTGTGCAATTCGTCACTGTTTTCTTCGAATTGTGCGGATACATGTTCATGGACCATGTGGATGACCTGGTTTTTCATGATTTCTGGCATCGATTCGCCATATTCGACGAATTTCAAAAAGTCCTCGAAGTAGCGGGCATGTGAGGCCTGGTGGATTTTCAGTTCGCCTTCTTCGACCATACCTTCTTCGGGCATGTAGGGGTATTGAATGGATTTCATATTTTTAGTGGTGATTGCCATTTCAACGTGCCTAATCAGGGTCCGTTCATCCGAAATGGAAGCAACTTTCGGCTCGAAATCACATTTTAATAAGAAAACGAATGGTTCATCGAGATATTTCGATAATTTAGCCGATGCGATTATGAAGACACCGCCACGGACGGCACTTGTATCAATATAAGACCGCGTGAATTGTTCATTTTCCTCTTGGAATTCTTCTTTCGTTTTAGCGTATCGAACCCGGTTAAATACATTGTAATTAGGGTTGGAATCAAGTGCATGGCCTTCTTCGACAATGAAAGAACCGATTTTGGTCGGTATTTGTTCAGTTTTTGGATGACGGTCCACTTTTCGTTTGGAAATCTTCATCAATTCCCCATCCAAAAAATCCTTTAGTGGACTTTCTTCGTATTCTTCAGTATCAAGGGTTTGAAAATGTTTAAAACGTTTATCAGCCTGATCGCCTTTTCCTTCGACTTGGATTAAATAAAAAGACAGATAGGTAATAGTAAAATCCATGAATGTCACCTTCTTCAATTATTAAGCATAATTCCCGTACTTTTTTAAGACTTAATAAGTATAGAGATGTACGGTGATTCCGTCAAACTATTGGCGTGAATAATAGAATGATTTTGGTGCATTATTTCAAAATCATACTTATAGAAAAATAGGGATAATGTTAAAACTCCACAAGACCAAAATAAAGGATTACAGGAAATACTCCATAAACGGTTAATCTAATAGGTAAAATGAACTGCAAAATAAAAATATATTTTAAAGTAGTTTAGATTAACAGCCTTAATGTCGAAATAGTATATATGGGTAGATAAATTGGAGGGCAATTCAATCATGAAAAGTATATGGAGATACAGACAAAAGATAGATGCTATAGACTATATGCAATTTAAGGAACAAGTCGGTATAAATATCACTGAATTTCCGAGCGTATTGACTCAAGTGGACATGATTCATTTGACGATCGGGGATTTATGTTTTATTCGGTCTTTACAAGATGAAGTAAAAGAACATTTGAGCCAAATTATAGAAAATTTTTATAAAAATCTAAAAAATGAATCCTCTTTAATGAAAATCATTTCGGAAAATAGTTCTGTTGATAGGTTGAAAAAGACGCTTCATCGTCATATGTTCGAAATGTTCAGTGGTACAATTGATGATGCGTATATCAAACAGCGTTATGTCATCGCACAAGTACATGTGCGAATAGGACTGCAGCCAAAATGGTATATGAGTGCTTTTCAAGATTTACTGCAATCATTAATCATTCATGTAATTTCCAATATTAAGAATACTGAGCAATATCAGAATAACATTCTGGCTATCACCAAAATTTTCAATTTAGAGCAGCAAATCGTTTTAGAGGCATATGAGCTTGAAAATGAAAAGATGCGTATAAAAAACCAAGAAGAAAAAGAAACGATTAAACTGCAGGTGAATCATAATGCAGAAGAATTGGCAGCAATCAGTCAAGAGACAAGTTCAGCGACTCAATTAATGGCAAATAAGGTAGTCGAAATTCATGATTTCACTCAAAAGGGTTCGGACATTGCGATAGAGACAGAGGGAAAATCGAATGAAGGCGTTGAACTGTTACAAGGATTAGAGAAGAGATTGGCAAAAACACAGGAGCAAATGACGCTCATCTCAAAAGATATGGAACAGCTATCCAATACATCAAAGGAAATCGGACGAATTGTCACGATAATCACTTCAATTGCAGAACAAACGAATTTGTTGGCATTGAATGCAGCGATCGAAGCGGCAAGAGCGGGTGAAAATGGTAGAGGATTTGCGGTTGTAGCCGGTGAGGTAAGGAAGCTTTCGGAAAATACCAAAGAATCAATTTCGGAAGTAGTGAAACTCGTTAGTGGCATTGCTCATTTTACTAATGTTATGAATACATCTATTTCAATGGTTAGCGGGGAGATTACTAAAGGCACGGAACAAGGTAAAGAAACGAGCATATTTTTTACCGATATCGCAAAGGCCATGCTTTCAGTAAAAGAGCAGAATATTAAAATCACCAAGGAAATGACTGAACTGAATGTTATATTCGAGGAAATTAATGAAGCGTTCAATCAAGTGGCCGTTTCCTCGGATCAATTGACTCAATTAACGATGAACTTGTAGAAGTTCATAAGGTTTGTTAGAAGGAACATCTTAAAGTGGCTTATGTGATAGTATTTTATATTTTAATAAACAACTCGATAGAATATTTTGATAAAAAAACCTCAAAGCAATTATGGAATAAGGATTATCATTTCATTATTTAATCGGGTGTTTAATTAATCTCTTGAAAAAATATAGGTTTAATGTTATATTAATAAAGCGATGAGCTAATTTGTGTAAGCCGAAGAACTAGCTTTTAGCTAAACGTCGGGATGTGGCCTGACGGTTCTACGCCTCAAACGCATCAAAGACGCCTGCTGCGTGCAGGCGTCTTTTTCATTTTAGCGATTCTTTTCTTGCAGCTTGAACGTCATCCTTGAATTCCTCTTGAATTTCTTCTGTTATTCCCTTTGTTGCATCCTTGAACTCCCTAAGCGAGGTGCCAACTGCCCGTCCGATTTGCGGAAGCTTATTCGGTCCAAAAACAATTAAAGCTAAAATAAGAATTAAAATTAAACCAGGAAAACCAATGTTTGAAAACATTACTAGTCACTCCAATCAAATCTGATAGTTAATATTATAGACTCCTGACAAGTATTTGCAAATGTTATCTACTATTAATTGTAATGTTCAACATCATAAATTAGACTTCTGTTAGACAAGCATTTTAAATTTATTTTGTCCTATTTTATCTTGCACATTATATCTAAAAATCTTTCCTGCCTATCTTAGCCAATGCAATATATAAAATTAATATGTGAAGAGTGTCGCTTTTGGTTTTTTCCGTATAGGCCTGCAGCTTATTTCGCTCGTGTTACATGAAAAATTTTATTGCTTGGGAATGATTAAACTTGCAAGATTGAAGGTATTTAGGTATTATAACTATACAAGCTGCGTTGTTCGTAATGATAATTAAGTTTTAACCTTTAAGCTGTAATAGGGAGTTTTACATCGAAACAGGAATGTTATGCCTCGTCACTGACTTGGACAACAGGATTGTTTTTGCAAACACCCACTTTGAGGAGTGGTGGTTTAAAACTTTCTTACTTGAATACGGCAATGGCGGCTTATATTTTTAAAATTAGAAACCAGTTCCGATTTGGGGCTGGTTTTTTGTTGTTTTTACTAATGTTCAGAGTGTTGTAGATAGATACACGAATGGGTATTGTCAGAAAAATTAAAATGTAAGGACCCACGATTTATGAATAATATGTGAAAGTTTTTATTGAAATATCTGATAATTAGCTATTATAATAATAATTAGATAACTCGGTTCACTATTTATATAAAATTATGGTGTGTCGATATTTTTTTAATAATTACGTAAGCGCTATCATTTGGATGGAGTTACTGCAGTCACCTTAGGGAGGAGAAAATTTTATGGCTAGTATTAACACAACCGAGGTAATTAGCAACAGTAAATTTAACCGCTTTCATTTTGGGTTGCTGGCATGGTGTTTTATAATAATCCTTTTTGATGGCTATGACCTTGTCGTTTACGGAACGGTCGTCCCGGTATTGACGGAGGAGTGGAACCTAACTTCCGTGGAAGCGGGGGCTATGGGCAGCTATGGTCTATTTGGAATGATGTTCGGGGCGATCTTCTTTGGTACATTGGCAGATCGGATTGGCAGAAAAAATTAATAGCGATTTCGCTGATTTTATTTAGTTTATTTACACTTTTATGTGGATTTGCGAACACGCCTACCATGTTTTCGACTTTCCGATTTTTGGCGGGATTAGGGCTTGGGGGCATCATGCCGAACGTCATTGCCTTATTGACGGATTATGTACCGAAAACGATGCGGAGCATGGTCGTTTCGGTCGTTTTGTGCGGATATTCATTCGGAGGGATGCTTGCCCCGATACTGGGTATCTTGTTTATGCCGATCCTAGGTTGGGAGTCAATATTCTGGTTTGCGGGAATACCACTGTTATTTTTACCCTTCATGATGAAGCGTTTACCAGAGGCTTCTACGCATCTGATCAGAGTTGACAGAAAAGAAGAATTGATCAGGATATTATCCAAGGTAAGTCCTGAGAGCAATTTCGACATCAGGGACGAAATTGCAGAAGTGAAAAAAACTGATACGAATATGCCGATTGTTGGATTGTTTAAGGGGGCCCGTACTCTAAGCACCATGATGTTCTGGATCGCCTTTTTCATGTGTCTATTGATGGTATATGGATTGAATACATGGCTTCCCAAGCTAATGATCGAGGCAGGGTATGCGCTGAATTCAAGTTTAGGTTTCTTGATCGTTCTGCAGGGGGGAGCTATCATTGGCACGCTGATAATCGCTAAACTTTGTGATCGTTATGGATCCAAGAAAATGCTTGTGCCGATGTATGCGCTTGGGGCAGTCAGTTTGACGCTATTGGGAATGGGCGGAAGTTCCTTCATGATTTACACCTTGGTAGCGATTGCAGGTGCCTGTACCATTGGTGCCCAAAACCTTGTACAAGCCTATGTTTCACAATACTACCCACCAAATATTAGATCGACTGCATTAGGTGTTGCATCTGGAATCGGAAGGATCGGCGGTATGCTAGGACCTATACTCGGCGGATTTTTATTGTCCATCTCGCTGCCCATCCAATTGAATTTCATTGCCTTTGCCATTCCAGGTCTGATAGCAGCGGTTGCTTTATCATTCGTTCCAGTGAAAATGGCATATTACAAAAATGATCATTCGGAACCAAATGAAGAAATAGTGGTAGAATCCGATAAAATGAATGTTTTGTAAAAGTCAAATGCATGAAATGGAATGCATGGATACCCTCGCCGTCATTTCATGCTCATTCGTTTTTGAGGGCTTCTGTTGGAGGAGTCATGATTCCGGTATTTATACGTTTTAGTAACGATTTTGGTGGAATTGTTCGCCCTGACCTTAGAGGGAAAAGATCGAAAGGATAAAGTTTCTTAAATGTTCATAATTTCGCAATGCAATTCACTCCATTATATAAAGAATAAATGTTAGAATGATTGTACGGATAATTAATTCCTCCTTGAAGTGGAGCGAACTAGAAATTAATCTCATCTTTTGAGAGGAGTCATTACTTTGAAATTTTTAAAGCACATAATTTTTTGGTTATGCATTATAGGTACATTATTCTCTATGATATATTTCTTCATAGCGGAGATTCCGTTATATATTAAATTATTAGGCGCAGCTATCATCCTTTATCTTGGTTATGATCTAATAACCGAATCTAAGAAAAGAAAGCGTAAGGAAGCCTTAGATGCTTAATATTATAATCGTAAACGCCCTCTTTTGATAAGAGGGCGTTTTTTATGCAGGTGTCGGCAGTGTTGGGGGATAGCATCATTTCAGCAGTGGGAATTTGGTTCATAACGATAATTTCAGCAATATGACTGTAAGCAGGCAGGAAAAGAAATTGTTCTAACGTACCCTAATCGAAAGCAGCTAATAAGCTTGCTTTAAGGCATGAGATGAATTCTACAAATAGGCGATCTATTGCCTATAGGGTTGGGTGGGGAATTATTGAAGGGGAAAGGCTGGTAAAGCTACTTGGATATTAGTAAAACGGCCAAACACCTAGTGAAGGTTTTAGTGAGGAATTAAAGGGCTAAGGCCCTTTCATTTTTTTACTGTCTAGGTCCCCATATAATGACTGAAACCCCGACTAAACAGATTGCAGCTCCAATCCAATCATATAGATCAGGAGTTTTCTTATCGATGCCCCATCCCCATAAAACCGATAAAACAATGAAAACCCCGCCATATGCAGCGTATACCCGTCCAAAGGTAGGGAACGTTTGGAAAGTTGCTATGATACCGTATAATACCAGCCCAAACCCTCCGGCTAACCCTAGATAAATGGATTTACCCTCTCTTAACCAAAGCCAAATTAGGTAGCCACCACCAATTTCGGCTAGGCCTGCCATTAGGAATACTATTGTAGTAACAAACATTTATGTATACCTCTCTTTCTCGTTGAATTTTATCATACTTAGCAATGTTCTAAAGTGTAGACTTTTGAAGAAAAAGTGAATATGGACCGAAAGTTACATGGATCATCACCGTTAAAGCATGAAAATGATCCTTCTTTAATATGATATTGTTATGCATGATTGATCTATGAAGAATTGTAGCTTTCAATAGAATTTAAGCCATCATCATCTTTTAACTCTAACTTGGGTTGCAAGTCAGATACAAAGGGTACTATACCTAAAAGGAAATATAGTAATCTAGTTGAGGAGTTGCATCCATGAAATCCCGAACATTTGTATGCATGTTAGCCCTATTTCATTCATGTATTGTCGGCCTATCTTTCTTATTCACGAAAATGGCGATTGCAGAATCGAATCCGCTTGATACTTTGGCGTTCCGATTCATGGTTTCTTTCGCCATCATTTTATTCCTTGTCGCCTTTAAAGTCATTAAGTTGAACTATTCCTGGGAGTCGGCTAAAAATCTGGTTCCACTATCCTTGCTATTCCCCACTCTTTTCTTTACCTTTCAAACATTCGGACTTAAGTATTCGCAATCCACCGATGCTGGAATTCTGTCTGCCGTCACCCCAATTCTAACATTAATGATAGCTGGATATTTCCTTAAGGAGAAAACATCTTTATATCAAAAACTTTCGATTGTCTTGTCGGTAGTTGGGGTCATTTTTATTTTTGTGATGAAAGGGAGCACGATCAATTTTTCCGACATGCTTGGGATGGTGTTGATTCTGCTCTCCTGTATTGCTACTGCATGTTATACAACGATGACCCGTTCGCTTGCCAAGGACTATACACCAGGTGAAATGTCCTTTTTCATGATGGGAACAGGCTTTGTCATTTTTAACGTTGCCGCGCTCGTTACCCATTTAAAACAAGCAACAATGCCGGAATTCTTTACACCATGGTCAAGCATGGAATTCATCAGTTCCATTTTGTATTTGGGAATATTGGCTTCATTGGTCACTTCGTTATTATCCAATACGATTTTATCAAAAATCAAAGCATCTCAAATGAGTGTATTTGCAAATCTTTCCACGGTTGTCACGATTGCAGCGGGAGCTCTCATTCTTGATGAAAATATAACAATCTACGATATTATGGGGTCAGTACTAATCATTTTAGGTGTAATAGGGACGAATTATTTTGAAGGGGAGAAAGAGCATACGATAAAAGTGAATCTTGAATATAAAGAGGAACAAAGTGTGAAATGAATGAAAATGGTCCATCCTAATAGGAATGGACCATTCAGACTGTAGGCAAACTTGAACTGCCCGTAAATGTTAACCAAACTAGCATTTACGGGGTGTTTTTTTATGGCTTGTACAATTTGAATGTTGATTTCCACTCCAGGCACTTTCGCGGGCGGTCTCCCTAGACTCGCTTTTCTAAGCAGGAGTCCCGCAGAGCCGTTCTAATCAACTTTGTTACAAAACTTAGATAGAAATCATACCTGAAGAGTTGTAGGTATTGCTTTGAGTCAGTTGGTTCGGGAACATCATTTGATAAAAGATACGTTTTCCGAACCCCTTTTTTCTACAAACTGAATGGTCCATTTTCATTTCCACCATATTGTTTGCGGGAAATCTGCTGAACCGATCAATACTTGCTCGCCCAGTTGAGGTGTGCAGACTTGGACGGCAAGATCATTGGCAGCTTTTGTTACCCGTTCTATCGGATCTGTCCAATCATGAAAAGACAATGTGAACCCAGCCCAATGAATGGGAATCATCAGTTTTCCTTGTACATCGATGTGTGCTTGAACAGTTTCCTCAGGCATCATATGGATGGTTGACCAGCGCTCATCATATTGGCCGCATTCCATTAAAGTTAAATCAAAAGGACCGTATTTTTCGCCGATATCTTTAAAATGGCTACCATATCCACTATCACCGCTGAAAAATACCTTTTCACGTTTTCCATTAATTACCCAAGAACACCACAATGTCGTATTGCCATCGGTTAAACTCCTTCCAGAAAAATGCCTTGCAGGTGTACAAACAAATTTCAAATCCTTGAATGAAACTTCATCCCACCAATTATGTTCCTGGATCAGTTCTTGTTTAACGCCCCATCTTTCAAGGTGTCCACCGACACCCAGTGGAACAATGAACTGACCGACCTTATCTTTTATTTTCTTTATTGAGAAATAATCCAGATGATCGTAATGGTCATGTGAGAGCAGGACGGCATCGATAGGAGGCAGTGAATCTAAATCAACAGGCAATTCCCCGCTAAACCGCTTATTCCCAAACCAAGGAAACGGAGTGGGTGCTTTGCCAAACATCGGATCCACCAAAATGGTTTTCCCGTCTATCTCCAACATGAATGCAGAATGACCAAACCAGGTGACCTTATTGGAATCCACAGATACAGGTTCTTTTGTTCCAATTCCGATAGGATGGTCTGGCCTTCTTTTTGGATTGCCTTTTATGTAATCCCGTAAAATGGAACCGGTATGTTTAAAACTCATCGATTGACTAGCAGGGATCTGATTGTGGAATTTCCCATTGGCAAAATTCTCTTTAGTAGTGAAACTTCGCACTTTTTCTTTGTTTGTCCGCCTCCCCAGCGGAGGATAGAGGTTAAGGAAAAGTAACACTAGTATAATAGAAGAAATGATGATCTTTATAATTTTCAGCATGAATTATGTTCCTCCCATATTAATCAGACCTTTCGTTAACTTATCATATCACAGAATTTGTATGGTTATTTACTGCGATATCCCACAAGAAAAATGATATAGATTTACCCTCCTGAGAACAGGTGTTGCTGCTTGGTGAAATCGATGATTCATATAGTGGAAATTCCCTTTGGGAGGAGTGTTTTGAAAACTCATGACCAGTGTTTAAGTTTCACCCGCCCCAGGCAGGGAAAAGGGGTATATATAATGAATAATATAGAGAGCGGATATGGGATATAACAGCCGTATGAATGGTAGGGGGATAAAACGATTGTTAATGTTTTTCAGAGTCTTTGTATGGGTAGTATTTATTGCTTTATTAGCATATGTCATTCTTTCTTGGAAATATAAAGATAGGGTAAGTAAAAGGATTGAAGCGATTCGAAAAACCTGGTATGTCATTTTTATATTAGGAGCATTGATTTATTGGAATTTCTATCCGATGAGTATATTTAACGAATGGAAAAACTTCTTGATTATGGCTATTGTATTTATCCTGATAGATATGTTTGTGTTCTTGAGCATGTATATATCCAAAATTGGCGATAATGAATTGTCCTATGCAACAAAAGCCGTTGCGGAAAGTGACAAACTTTTAACGGATAATAGGGAAAAGGTCAAGAATATGTTTCATCTCCTTAAAAAAGAAGGAATTCCTGAGTATTATCAAACGAATAAGGAATACTTGGCTTATTTGAGCATTCTCCTTCAAGCTTATGCCGTAAAAGAAGGGATGAACGTGAAAATCCTTCCTTTCAAAACGGAACAGGACAAGCAATTGGTGATAAATGGGCATCCGAACTTGAATGGCAGTACCATTCGTGCTACATTGGAAAGAGAAGATACGTATTATAATGATGAAGAAAAAATGGCTCTGCAGCCAGTAAGTATATTGATGGAATCCTATATCCTTGACGTTAAATCAGAAAGCTTCGTTTCAGAAGTCGATTGTTTATTAATAGCATTATTAATCATGATGTTCGATATGGTCATAAAACAAAACCCGGGTGGTGAAGATAAATGAGCATTTATGATAAAGCCGGCAGTGAAGTGTCAGTTGCCGTAATCAAACCACAGGTGAAAATACCCGACGTAGGTTTGAGTCCCCATACTAAAAAGGTGATGAAACAAAACGAACGCATTATCCTAAAACAAAAAGAAAAAGCTGCACGCTTCAGCCGGTTAAAAAGTGTTTAATAAGAATCAAGGCAGAGGTTTTCCTTTGCCTTATGATATTTAATGGAAAGCCCGCATATACTATTCAAAACTAAAGGAATAGGAAGGGTCTTTCAGGATATGAACAAAAAACCCGAGAGAGTTAACATCCCGGCCCCCTCGGCTTCACCATCCGAGAAACGGATACATAAGGAAAATGCTGATCTTCTCAAGCTGTTGCAAAGGCTTAAAGCTAAACGTTGGATTTTTTTAAGGTAAAAGTCAAAGCCAGTCTCTAAGGAGAACTGGTTTTTTTATTTTTCAATCACAGCGGGTGAAAGTATTGAATATTCTTTCGACCTAACTCTTTAGCTGTATACATCGTACGATCAGCTTTTTTCAAAAGTGACTCCATTTCCGTACCATTATGAGGATAAAAGCTTATCCCTATGCTAACTGATACAAAATAATCATTTCCTTTAATGGGAATGGGCATTGTGGATAATTGGTTTAATATTAATTCTGCGTTTTGCTGTGTGCTTTTCATTAAATCCTCACAATGCGATGGATGTAATAATACAATGAATTCATCTCCACCTATACGTGCCACATGACTCCCGCGGGGGACGGTTTGCAAAAGACATTCAGCCGCTTTTTTTATAACGTCGTCTCCAGCATCATGACCAAAGGAATCATTGAAAAATTTAAAATGATCAAGATCGATGTAAAGAATGGCCATTTCATCGTTTGTTTTATCGTCATGAAAATCAAAATAATTATAAATGAAGTGCCTATTATAAAGACCTGACAAAGGATCTCTGATTATCCCATCTTCAAGAATGATGGCTTGACTAATCAAAGCTGCCAAAGATTTGATGAGTATCATATCATACTCCTTAAAATCATAAGGTTTAATGTCGAATGCACATAATGTACCAATGATTTCACCCTCATTTGTAAGGGGCGTTCCCATAAAACACCCATTCTCGATAAACTTCGTTACAGGGTGGCCACTAGTCAAATCATGTTTCTTTAAATTCGGGATTACGAGTGGTTCCAAGCCATTCTCAACAACTAATTTGCAATAAGCCATATTATAAGGAAGGATGTCACCTTCACAAATTAACTTAGCATTTCTATTGAAGGATTTGATCATAAAACTCTGTGTGGGATTCAATATCGAAAGAAAGAATGTATTGACATCAATGGTTTGGGCTAATAGTGCTAATACTTCTTTAGCCATAGAGTCAAAATTTTTATAATAATTGATATCTTGCTGAATCATTTTCAGGCTCCTCTTTTATCTTTAGTCTTTTTAGGTTTCCGGATGTTATTTCTCATATTGAACTAGAAAGACACAAAAGCGGAATCTGAATACCGTGACAGTTACCAGGATTTCCACTAAACTCAATTAAGGGGTTGGATTCGTTTTATTGATGGAATGTAATCGGTAAGCTGACCGTTTAATGGGCTGTTTCTATTTTTCTTAATTCAGTATGATTGTCAGTCAGTTAAAAATTGACCCTTATTTTATTTTCTGCTTTTTTTAATATCATTAAATTTCTTTTGCCTGATCTCCAAATGGCTAATCGGCTATTCGTTTCTGTATGCCGGTATGGGCATCACTTAATAACCGATATTTTCCTTTAAGTCAATAATCAGTCTATCTAACCTGTATTATACTGTACGTGAAATGGCAAGAGTACCGTTTCAGGTACAAAATTAGTATCAATTATCATATTTACCTTGGCTCGCATGAGGTTAAAGCAGCTTGGCATTTCTGTTCCTTGTCATGATTTAAGAACCACATGAATTACCTAGATAAAACGAATGTATCTGGCTCATTTAAAAAAATGTTTTGGAGAGGATAAAAGGTAAGAATAAAGTACATACAGGATAATTCAAAAGGGGATCATTATGGGAAAATTAGAAAGTATATATCCTATTGCTATAGACAATACAAAGGAAAAAATAATCCAGGATATGGATTACTTTTTAGAGAATCAAGAGACGATGCCTTCGTTTGCAACATATATATCAGACAGGGTTTCTTTTATTGAGCAAATTTGGATCAATGTTTGGTTAAATAAAGCATCAAACGATGTGCCCAGGAAGGAAAAAAAGGTGTTTCTAAGCGAAAGGGGATTTGTAACAGAAGGTTCAGATCATAAGCTGATAAATAGCATGTTCCGGAACGAATTAAAGAAGTATCGTCCTTTTGATGCCTTATCGTGGATAAAAAAATCCTTTGCTGAAAATCCAGATGATTGGGAGAAGAGATATAAAAATGCAAGGGATAACTTCACTAAGCGACAAGAAGAACAGCGGCTGGCTAAGCAACGATGGAAAATACGCGTTAGACTTCAAGAAGAGGCCAATACTTTTTTTGAAAAAAGCTCACTGCTTTTATATTTACATGTCAGGAATTATATTGCTGGAAATTTGGCAGCGGATCTTAATAATAAGCCTAAATTTCAATATGTCGATCCATACTTGCTTGAAGAACGATTGGTTGAAGAGGGGGGATTTCAAGCAGCCGAATACCTTATGGTCTCTGATTTTTTTGAAGAGCTGACAGGCGATATTCACTCGTTACACGATTGGGGAAGGAACCATTTTGAGTATGAAAATTACTTCTACCGGTATGAAAGGCTAGTTTCGGATTTCATTCTGAAATTAGCCCCAGAAAAGTACTTGAACCAATTACCTGTTGCACTGCATCATGATTTTTTGGAGTCATATGGGGAAAGGCTGACGGTTGAAGACCTTCAAGGTATATTAAGGGATGAATTGGCTGATTTGTCTCAGGCCTG
Source organism: Peribacillus sp. YIM B13481 (assembly GCF_042787985.1). Taxonomy (NCBI): domain Bacteria; kingdom Bacillati; phylum Bacillota; class Bacilli; order Caryophanales; family Bacillaceae; genus Peribacillus; species Peribacillus sp. YIM B13481. The sequence continues at coordinate 5,035 of NZ_JBHZPE010000058.1, read as the reverse complement.
TTTTGATGAACTTCAGGAAGAATACCTTTCTGATTTACTGAGCCTTGAAGGAATTCCTTTTAATGAAACATTGCACGAACAAATATTTGAAAAGGACGAGGCGAACAGAGAAAGAAGAAAAGCTGAAGTATTGGCAGAGCAGGCAAAGAAGCTGGCTGAAGAGCAAAGGATGATTGATGACATTATCGGAAAGGCCTATACTCCATCATTAGGGAAAAAAGTTAGGTATGTTTTGCATATCGGAGAGACCAATACCGGGAAGACACATAAGGCCCTACAAAAAATGAAAGAAGCGAAAAGCGGTTTGTATCTGGCGCCCCTTAGACTACTAGCCCTCGAAGTGTTTGATAAATTAAATGCGGATGGTGTTCCTTGTTCATTAAAAACCGGTGAAGAAGAAAAGGCAGTTGCGGGTGCTAATCATGTTTCCAGCACAGTTGAAATGTTTCATGAAAAAGACTACCATGAAGTGATCGTTATAGATGAAGCCCAAATGATTGCCGATAAAGATCGAGGCTTTTCGTGGTTTAGGGCAATCACACAAGCAAATGCGAAAGAAGTACACATTATCGGAAGCAAGAATATCAAAATGATGCTTTTGAACCTACTGAATGAAGCAGATTTAGAACTCCACGAATACAGACGTGAAATACCGCTGGAGGTAGAACAAAAGGAATTTGGATTGAAGTATACCAAAAAAGGGGATGCGCTCATTTGTTTTTCAAGAAGGCACGTACTGGAAACCGCATCCCGTCTAAAAGAGAGTGGACATAATGTCAGCATGATATACGGCAGTATGCCACCTGAAAACAGAAAACGGCAAATAGAGTTATTCAATCGCGGTGAAACTTCAGTGGTTGTAGCCACAGATGCGATAGGAATGGGATTGAACTTGCCAATCCGACGCATCGTCTTTCTTGAAAATGAAAAATTCGACGGGACTCGAAGAAGAAGATTGACTTCTCAAGAAATCAAACAAATCGCAGGTCGAGCAGGGAGAAAAGGGATTTACGATACTGGCAAGGTGGCATTTACAGCAGAGATTAAAATCATGAATAAGTTGTTGGAACAAGTAGATGAGCCAGTTCATACCTTCACTATTGCCCCAACCTCGGCTGTATTTGAACGTTTTCAAAAGTATTACAGGAATCTAGGAACATTTTTCGAAATGTGGGAGAGGTTCGAGCCTCCTAAAGGCACGAAAAAGGCATCACTATCGGAAGAAAGGGAGCTTTACGAGCTTATACGGGATACTGAAATTGAAGCGCGTTTTTCCTTAATGGATTTATATGGATTCTTGCATATCCCTTTTTCAGCGAAAGAACCAAGTCTGATCAAGCAGTGGCTGGAAACGGTCGAAGCGATTGCCGAGAGCAGTGAACTTCCTGAACCGATCATCAAGACTAAAAATCTGGAGGAACTGGAGCTTTCTTATAAAGCGATAGGCCTTCATCTATTATTTTTATATCGGATGGGTAAGAGGACTGAAACTGTTTACTGGGAGCGTATCCGTGAAGAAATCAGTGAGGGCGTTCATGATCAGTTAAAAGACGAAATGTTGAATTATCAAAAAAAATGCAAGCGCTGTGGAAAAAAGTTGCCGGATGACTCCCGTTTTCATATATGTGATGCTTGTTACCACAGAGGGCATAGGAAGTCACACAGATTCAACTAAACTGAAATTTTTCCAATATTGAGCAACCCGAATAAAGAACACCTTTGGTGTAGGTATTCGGGTTGTAATCTGTTGAATATATACTCAGTCATTCCGTTTCGCTTTAGCAATAAGTGATGCTTGCTGCTTCATACGTTTATCAGCTTTTTTATCATGCACCACTAAGATGGCATGAATTAAACCAGGTACGTAAAAAATTAGTGTGAGGATTAAATTAAACAAAGCCTGAATGGGTTTACCCGCTAATAATACGGCTAAGGGGGGGAAAAGAATCGCGATTAAATATAGAATAATAAACACTCTCCAAAATTAAGATTTTCATCTGAACTTTACGACTTGACAATCTACAAGTAATACTAGCATTACTTGAAGTGTAAAGCTACCGTTCCATTTTCCTGATGATACCCCTTGCTATTGCCTTGATAAATATATGCCCGGGTGTCCGCTTCATACCCAACCGACATGCTGTCTTTAAAGATATATTTTTTGAGGGATTCTTTATCTTGGATTAAGCATGAGGTGGCTGGCTTAGGAAAAGGAAAATATCGTTTTTGCAGGTAGTGGGCAAAGTACGTCTTTTTGTATTAGAATAATCAGAAAACTGACTGAAAGCGGGAAATTCATGAGAAAAAAGATAGGCTGTTTGCATGCACACTATACAAATATTGAATATATAGAAAAAGCCTTCTCGAAATTTGATATTGAATGGCTTCATTTTGTAGATCCAGGCTTGATGCAAAGGGTGGCATCGGATGTAAAGTTTAAGTATTCGGATGCTCAAAAAATGGTTAAAGAACAAGTCGAATGGATTGCCGAATGTAAAGTGGATGCCATCCTGATAACCTGTACGAATTACATCGCCTTTTTAAACGAAGAACAACTCTCCTTACCCATGCCTATCATTAAAATCGATGAACCATATTTTGAACAAATTTGCCAATTGCGGCAACCGCAAGTCATATTATTCACGAACCCTGCTACTGTCGAAGGAACTGTCAAACGTTTAAATGCACATGCTGAAAAATATGAGTGTGTGGATTTTGAAGTAATCATCATCGACAATACGTTTGAATTCATTATGCAGGGATTGGGTGAAAAATATAACCAGGAAATCGTTAAGTTCCTGCACCACTTTAATAGTGGGGAAAGACCGCTGTCGGTGGCGCAATTATCAATGGTTGAAGCAGCTCAACGTTATGAGTTTCAGACAGGAAACACAGTTTTAAATCCATTGCATGCATTAGTTGATTCCATGATCGTTCAACTAGAACTAAGTTCATTGAGTGGTCCTTGAATCAAATGATTTCTGCTGCCGCATGAACGGAATGTTTTTTAATTTCAAAAAAATGTATTTGTATATAGAAGAAAATAAAAAAATCCCTGTATGATCTGGTTAAATCCCAGTGCAGGGATTTTTTTTATTATTCCTTTGTGCGGATTTGTTCACGGATGTTTTCAAGTTCTTCAAGGGATAGAGCTGTCAGGGAATTTTTTATTTCTTCTTCGACCCGTTTTCGATCAAGCTCCCTATATGCGCTCCACCAATCCCGCAGCCCTTCGGTGTTTTCGAGAAGATACTCTATATCAATTTCTTCTTGCTCATCATCTGATAAATATCGCATGACTGCACCTAATAATCGATTGAGTTTGGCTAATTCACTTTCCTTATCAGGTGAAGCGGGGGTATCTTTCACTTCTAAATCAGCTTTAGCCGCATTTCGAGGTGTCATAATATCCTCCTGTTTTTAATACTAGTGTGCCTAAAAATGGCGGTTTTCAATATATGTCTTTGGTATTTTTATAAATTTCATCTTTAAAAAATTTCAACATATACCTCGCTAGAATATATAAATTATATCATCATCCTTAAATAGATTTAACAAAGTAATGGGTAGGTAAAGGGGAAGTAAAATAAAAGGAATAGCTTAGTGCTATTCCTTTCATAAAGCGGCTAATTTTATGCATTCTTCTGCGCATCTAAAGCATGCCTCAGCACATTTTTGACAATGTTCATGATCGTGATTTTTACATTCGTTCCCGCAGTTTTCACAGATCTTGGCACAAACTTCAGCCAACTCTGAAATAAACGGTGTACCTCTTCCTATCGCCTGTTCTAAATAAGAGCAAAAATCCGCACATTCCCGATCCAAGCGAATGCACTCCACCATCATGTTTACTTGATCTTCTTTTAAGCATGCGTCGTAACAATGATTACACGCAGTCATACAATCATTTAAAGTTTGGATAACAGATGAATAATTCTCATGTGACATGAACAAATCTCCTCCTAAATATGGTCTCTCCCTACTATTATCCTTTATACTATCCTTTAAACTTCTTTTAGGTTAAGGTGAATGGCTCTATAAAACTGACCGGACACGTGAAAGGCTTTAGGGAATTAATGGAAGGGGCAGTGCATAAATTTAAATGAAAGGAGTGGATATATGAAAATGTTTATTAAATTAAGTGTGGCCAGTGTCTCCGGAGCCGTCGTGTATTTGATATATAATGTCAACCAGACGCTGCGTAAAGGAATGGGAACGCTCGAAGAAACAAATAAGACACTGGAAGAGGTAAGAAATGCGGTACATGGATTGACGCAAGAGTCCAAACAATTGATCCACTCTGCCAATCAAATTACAGCGGATGTAAAAGGGAAGATGGAAAATGTCGATCCATTGCTAGAATCAGCTCAAGATGTTGGGGAAATGATTCATAATGTAACCAATTCCATGAAAGAAGCCAGTTTGGAAGGCCGCCCTAAGGATTTATCCACTCGAACTGAAGCTGAGGGGGTTCAAATAATAATCAAATAGTATCATCATTTATCACTAAAAAACAGGCACCCCGGGATTCACTAACCTATTTAAAGTAATCGTTTCTACTATTTAATATAGAGGGGGAGCTTTATCTTGATAATTCAATATAGTGTGGCTGCGATCGCTTTAGCCTTCATTTGGTTGGTCGTATTTTTAATTAGTACTCTTCAAAAGGGAATGGTCACGATAGGAGAAGCCAATCAAACATTGGTTGAGGTGAGAAATGCCATCCACGATTTGTCCGGCGAATCGAAACAATTATTGCAAACTGCAAATGAAATCACCGACGATGTAAAAACTAAAATAAAAACGGTTGAACCATTATTGGATTCTGCTCAAGATGTTGGTGAAGCGATACATTCAGTTACAGACTCTGTTAAAAAAGCCACTAACGGCTTCCGGACAGAGTTTTCCCAGAAAAAAATCAATGCTATCAAACCCAAAAGCCAATTTAGATAATAAGATCATAATAAAAGGCTCTTTTCGTAAAGATTGTTGTTTTTAAAACGAAACTATTTAAGGTTGATTGGAGCGGAAGTGC
>NZ_JBHZPE010000057.1:0-24668 GCF_042787985.1 Peribacillus sp. YIM B13481 | reverse complement strand
TTTTGCTTTTTTGATAGTGTGTGCTCACTTAAAATTTAACGTTGGCGCTTTGTTTTGTTCAGTTTTCAAAGAGCAATTTGTTGTCGTTTCTCTCAGAAGCGACTTCTATAATGTAACACATTGTGTCACGTTTCGTCAACAACTTTTTTTGAATTTTTTTCATCAAGTTGTTGGCTGTTTGTGTTGCTGTCTTAGCGACAAGAAATAATATACCATGTACCAAAAATGTTTGCAATACGTTTTTTAAAACTTTTTCAAAAAAAACGTTTTTTTCTTTTTTCCTCTATATATTCTTTTCATCATCCCCACCACCCTGTCCCCTTCTTCCGGAACAAGCGCATGTTTCATGAATAAACGAAGCATATTTCCATAGAAACACAAATAGACATATATAGATATCTTTTTCCCTTGAGGTGAAGCGATGAATCTATCATTAATCGGATTACTCATTTCTTACAGTATGGCCCTTTATTTATTCAGTTCTGCTTATTATGAAGCCATTAGGTTCAGCAAAGAAAGAGGCAGGGTGAATGGCACAACATTTTTATTCAGCTTTACTTTCGCTTTGATTTTCACACGGATCACCTATTTGTTTCACCCCTATTAAATAAAGCAGTAAGTCGGGAGACTTACTGCTTTTATACGGAGACCTTCGCTTCTTTATATACCTTACTTTTCTTTTCATCCTTTAGGAACATCATCAAACCACCCAATATGATTGTACCTCCAAGGACCTGCGTCCAGAGTATCGGTTCATCCAATATGAAGTAAGCCAGAACCGTTGCTCCAACCGGTTCAAGTAAGATTCCCATCGAAAGCGTCGAAGTGCTTAACCACTTTAAAGACCAATTGAATAAAGAGTGTCCTAATAAAGTCGGGAAAATGGCAAGCAAAACAAAATAGATCCAATCGGCAGCCGGATACGGGGCCAATCCCTCTTCCTTGAAGATCACATAGAAAAACAAAGTAACAGCACTGATTGCATACACGACAAATGTATATGTTATAGAAGAGACGCGTTTTCGAACATTTTGGCCAAATAGTAAATAACCGGTTACCAACGCACATGCGATAAGCGAAAGAATATCTCCCCAAAGCGCCATACCGCTGATTCTCAAATCTCCCCAGCTAATGACAAGGCTGCCTGCTATTGCAATGATGCCGCTCAATATTGCCTTCATTGAAAATCTTTCTTTGAAAAACAAATAGGCTCCAGCAAAAGCGAATAATGGCTGAAGGGTGACAAGCACAGTTGAACTGGCGACAGACGTGTAATTAAGCGATTCAAACCATAAAATAAAATGAAAAGCCAAGAAAACTCCTGCCGCAATCGAATATAGCCAATCCTTTTTCCCAATGAATATAAGTTCATGGCGGTATTTCACAAAAAACACCGGCAGCATAAGCAGGACGGTAAATAATAAACGGTAAAAAGCTATAACACCCGATGGAGCAGTCGCCAATTTAACAAGGATGGCCGAAAATGAAACGGATGCAACACCGATCGCCAACGCAACATAGGGATTCACTTTTGGCATTTGCATTTAAATTCCTCCTTTCAATCGGAATGACGTTACGTATCATTGAACTCTATTCTACTATGTTAAAATTATAAGGGTAAGCTTTTTTGAAAAACGGGTATATGGCAACACACGATCTTATTCATCGATAATATTTGGAAGTGGTGAAACAAATGGAATGGACATTCGACCCGCAATCGGAACTGCAAATCCTTATAAAATTGGGCATTTCAGCTCTCCTCGGCCTAGTCATCGGACTAGAGCGAGAAATGAAACGAAAACCCGTCGGATTAAAAACAAGCCTGGTCATTTCAATAGTCAGCTGCTTATTAACGATCGTTTCCATGGAATCCGCTTATAAGTTCCCAGGGAGTGAACACGTAAACATCACAATGGACCCCTTGCGTCTAGCCGCTCAGATTGTTTCTGGCGTCGGCTTTATCGGGGCTGGCGTCATTCTCCGGAGGGACAATAACAGCATATCCGGTTTAACGACAGCTGCCATCATCTGGGGAGCTGCCGGTATCGGGATTGCCGTTGGAGCAGGATTTTTTCTTGAGGCCATAGCCGGCGTCATCCTATTGATTATAAGTGTCGAATTGGTGCCCTTAATCGTTACCTGGCTCGGACCGATGAAGTTGCGGCAAAAAGAAATCTTTCTGCAGCTGGTGGTGAAAAATAAAGATGACATTGCCGTCGTGCTGAAAAAAATCAAAGACGAAAAAATATTCATCAAAAACCTAAGAATCAAAGATGTGGAAGAAGACCACCACCTTTTGACGCTTAAAGTATTGGTCGATCATAAAGTTAGAACATCGGAAGTGTATTATACCGTTTCCAACCTTAAGGAAATTGCACGGGTAGAGATTGAAAATGCCTAATAGGAAAACCGTTTGACTTACCCTCAAACGGTTCACTAATAAAAGGGATTCGGAATTAAACATTCCGAACCCCTTTTGAAATTCCCTTTGAATTTCCCTCAATATTAAGAGATTGATTTTCTACGAGTCCACTACGTTTAGACCATTTTTGACCCCAGGCAAGTCCAATTGCCTGCATAAACTCAATCCTCAGGTTTTATCTTTAACACCAGAATCCAACACCTAATATGCATACATGGACATTCACTATCATCCATAGGTCAGTGAGAAAGTCTAGTGTTACGTCACTGGGGCCTATTCCTTTATTTAAGGGTCCACTCTATACATTTATTTATAAATTTACAAAATAATCAAACCGATATCCTTCTCCATACGTTTATATATAGTGAAAGGACGAACTCTGACTTGATTAAACATTTCAAAGAAAGGTGGTTAGGACAACCAGCAAGATATTGACAGGGATTTAAACAATGATCAAGAAAATAACTTATCGAGGTGAGTAATGTTTAAAAAGATGAAGTTAAAGAGTATATGGATTATTCCCTTACTATTTGTGGTTTTTATACCAAATGTAATTGGTGCTTCTTCTACTAAAGGTAAAAGCCCAGTGTTAGGGACAGGCTTTGACACCCACATCACCAACAATTCCCTTGCTGTTAGTCCGGATGAGCGAATAGCGATTGTCTCAGATAGCCGAGAACAATCCATCCTGGTCTATGATCTCGCCAAAGGCAAGTTGCGCAAAAAGATTGACGGCTTCGGTTCACCGAGAAACATCGTGTTTATTGATGACGGTTCAGAGTTTGTCGTCTCAGACAGCACGCTCGGTACACTCCGGTTTTACAGTATTAAAAATTTCACCTTGAAAGATGAAGTTGTCATCGGTCCAGGTGCATTCGGGACTGCTGTCAGTCCGGATGGAAAGACATTGTATGTGAACAATCAAGCACACAATTCCGTCACGGTCGTCGATCTGGAAAAACGAAAACCGATTGACGTCATTACCGGTTTCGCCCAACCAAGGCAAGGCATTAAAGTCTCTTCAGACGGAAAATATATCTTTGTCACGAACTTTCAAGGAGATAAAGTGTCCATCGTTGATGCCACCACTAAAAAAATCATTCGTGAAATATCAGGGTTCTCCAGTATTCGCGGAATCTCGATTACCGCTGATGGAGGAACATTATATGCCGCCAACAGCGGACGCAACAGCATTTCCGCAGTTGATACGCTAGACGGTAATATTAAGGGTGAAATCAAAGTGGGACGTGAGCCATATGGAGCGGCTCTATCGCCTGATGATAAACTTCTTTTTGCAAGCAACAAAGCTGATAATACGATTGACGTGATCAATGTCGCTGATAACCGCGCAGTTAAAACAATCGGGGGTTTCAATGAACCAAGGCAAGCAATTGTCTTTAGCCATGACGGGGATCAGGCTTATGTATTAAATCGGGATCTCTCTATTGCGCGTGTTGATGTTAAAACATACACCATCACGGATATAATTCAGGATAAGCCAAAAAAATATAAGCTTAAAATACTAGAATCTGACGAAGTGGGGAAATATGTAGCAGATCAAGACGGAATGACACTTTATTATTTCACTAAAGATGATTCTAATGTCAGTAATTGCAAAGGCCAATGTCTTGATATTTGGCCTTCATTCCATGCAGATAACATCAGCTCGAATAATGGATTCGACAAAAAAGACTTTAAAACAATCATAAGAGATGACGGACAAAAACAAACAACATATAAAGGGCACCCACTTTATTACTATGCGAAGGATAAACATGCAGGTGATATAAATGGACAAGGCGTCAATAATGTCTGGTATGTAATCAAAAAAAAGATTTTTGAGGAATAAGCGCAAGAACAAGGAATCAGGAACGCTGAAAAGTGGCACAAAAAATTGTTTAAGATAAAAACCGTTAATATTTTTGAACAGATGAAAAAAACAAACCGAGAGATGGATTAACATGATCAAATCAATTATTATTTAGTGGTAATGATTTTTTGCCTTTAATGACAGCTGGCTGCAGCTCTAATGTTGAAAAAGCGATTTCGTTGGTGTAATGGTTACATTATTATGCTTCAGGTCTTTTACCTCTAAATCGTATAAACAAAAAAACTGTAGGTTAACTCGATTCATCGCTTCTATAGTCTGATCCGTTTGACTACCCTCAAACGGTTTTTTATCATTTTTGCAAAAATCTCATATTTAATATTGACTTTTCACCAAAATCCGATAAAATAATTATTGTACCTCAATTCGGGGCATTAGCTCAGCTGGGAGAGCGCTACGCTGGCAGCGTAGAGGTCAGCGGTTCGATCCCGCTATGCTCCATACTTAGAAACCCTTGTGCAGCAAGGGTTTTTTTCTTTGGCTAAAAAAATAATAATCGCGCGGATCATACTTTGGTCATAAAACGCTAATATGTATTAAGTGTAACTTTTAGTTGAATTAAAAACATTTACACTATCATAATCATTCTTGTTCTTTACCCAGATACTACTTCTTTACGTGCATATATCAGATAAGCTTAGGAAAAAAATAAAAAATTGGTCAGTTCCTTTCAAGAATTAACCTTCATTGTGATCATTTTAATCATCACAATCTACATATACACATTTTTTATGTGCTTTAGTAGTGGGCCTTATCTACGGTGTTTATCATTTCCCAAAGTTTGATAGAATTTGCGATAAAATCAGCGCAAAGGAGTTTAAGAATCCTTTTATTACAAAATACACCTACCTCCTTTTAGGAAGTAGGCGCATTCAATTTATTTCAAATTTATTATCAATAAAAGCTTCGAAATAGCTTAGTTAATAAACCATTGCAATGATTTACTAACTAACAATCCTTCAGGACAATCTATGAAAAAAAGATGCGATAAGCTTCCCTAGTCTTCGAATTCCCTCGATTATTTCTTTCTCATTGGCATAACTGAACGAGAGCCGGAGAAACTCGGTTCCATCGTTTTGATCCAAGAAAAAGTATTTCCCTGGAACATATGAAACACCCTCAGCTAGAGCCTGTGATAATAAATGCGACGTATCAACACCAGGAATTCTCACCCATACAAAGTAACCACCATCTGGTACATACCAGGAAACGGATTCTGGAAGAAATTGTTCCATCGAACGGATTAACGCAGTACATTTAGAGCGATACACATCTTTTAGAAGGTCTAGTCTTTGCTCAAAATCGGTGTTTTCTAAGTATGCAGCCATTGTGCTTTGAGCAAATGGATGGTCTAAATCTTTTTTTAACCACTCTAAAGCCTTAATGAATTCACTTTCTCCTGCTATCCATCCAATCCGCATTCCTGGCGCAACCACCTTGGATAATGACCCAACGTGGAGGACCCGCCCGCTTTCATCAATAGATTTTATTGGCAGCGGATTTTTGCCGAAGGATAATTCCCCGTATGCATCATCCTCTAGAATGAGGAAATCAAACTCGATGGAAAGCTCCAATAAATGCTTCCGCCGCTCAGTAGTCATAGTCTTCCCAGTTGGATTTTGAAAGGTTGGGATTGTATATAGAAAACGCGGCAGGGTTAGACCTGTACGTTTCCTTTCATCCAGCATTTCTTTTAATCGGTATGTTTCGAGTCCCTGTTCATCTATTGGTATACTAATAATTTGATTCGTATAGTTTTGAAAAATCTCTAAAGCCTCCATATAGGTGGGAGATTCTACAGCTACGACAGCAGTATCATCAAGGAGAATGCGGGCAATAAGATCTATCCCCTGACAAGCACCTGATGTAACCAAAAGCTTTTCTTCCAAAACGGAAATTCCACGCTCTGCCAACCTTTTCTGAATTTGCTGCTTTAGTCTTGCAATTCGTGGACTTCCGATATAATGGAGCGGCAAGTCCTGCTCCTCATCAAGAAGTCTGGTTACAGCTACCTTGAGCTCATCGGCAGGAACGAGAGCTGGATCCGGATAGCCTGAACTCAAGCGAATACAACCATCTGGCAGATCTGGCATCCATGCACCAGGCGGATCATTCTTAAGTGCCGCTTTAATGTTTTCAGAAAAAAAAGATTCTACATTCACTTCAACCATACACCTTTCCGTCAATCGAACCATGATTGATTTTCTCAATTTTTTTATAGATAGCTGCTTATGCAGATAATCATCAATCTTTTGCAGAAACACCCTTACATGTACTTTAGACTTTCTTCTCTGACGGAGACAACCTATTAATGATGCAAATTCAGTGCCTTTTGCACTGAACTCTCTTGGCCGCTCCAATACATTAGGAGCTTTTTTCTTTAAGCTATGTGTGTATAGATTAAGTCGTTATTTTTATCTTTCAGTATCTGTAATGCAGATAAAAGAAAGTAAAAAAGTGAAGAAGGCAGATCATCCGCCTTTCTTCACTTTTTATGAAACTCTTCGTATTTCTTAACCAAACGCTTCGGTGCCGCACGTAAATAGGCTTCTTGAATTAGAATGGTCAATTCACCCCAGCCTTCCCTATCCGGATTTTGAATGGAGACCCAGCCGTGACGTCCTATATACGGTGTTTTGAAAAAATTCTCTTTCTGCAGCAAAAATTCTTGGGTTTCCCGATCTGACTTGAACGACAATCTGAATCCATTCTCACTTTTGCCTGAAATCACGAAGGACTTTCCATTGATTTTAAAAGTATTGTGACCAAAACCATCAATATGTTCGACAGCTTCGGGCAGCGCAAGACAGATATTACGTACATTTTCAAGCATGCCTGCCGTGTCATGTAATTTCATGTTCCATTCACCTATTATAAAATCTATTTTGCATTCACATCGGGTTGATGAATTCCGAATATATTTCCTTCTGTATCAATATAGTATCCTTGCCACGCCATTCCAGGCAGGGCATATTTGGGCTTGGCGACCTTACCGCCAATCTCAATAATTTTAGCTTCCGTTACATCGTAATTTTCCACTCCCATTGTACAAGCAAATGCATTTAAAGCTTGGTTTGTTTCCGGCGGAGCACTTTGACGCTGCATCAAAGCTCCATTGACCCCAGGTTCATTCTCCTCGCCAGTTACTGCTCCAAAGTAAGGCATTCCTGCATAATCACTCCAATCTTGAAATGACCATCCGAATACCTCTCCATAAAACTTCTTTGCCCGTTCCATATCATCTACATGAATTTCGAAATGAACTAATCTTCCCATGAGATCCCCTCCTGATTTTTACAAGAATTAGCCAATTCATTAATTTATCCAGTGTTTTCGCTTACAATATCCCACTTATTATTATAATAGATATGGAAATAAATACAATTATTCCAATTGAGATTAAATCAATTTTTAGAGCCTCATCATACATCCTGATATAAACCTTTTAGAATGATAACAGGAACCGTTCTTCAAAATATAGATAGTTCCGACCAACAGAATCACAGAATCGGCTTAATGCTCCTACTACATATCTTTTCAATTATTTTTTTAATAATTAATTCTTTTAATTTCTTATTCTATGGTGAATAGTCACTGCGTTATCAGCAGAAACCTTCGACCCCACAATACATCCAATTGCTCACTTTGTCCGTGATACCAAATATTTGCGAAACTATGTGTATATTTTTGTGAAAGTTGGACGAGACTGCTAGTAAATTAAATCTAGGAGGTTATCAAAATGTTTAGATTCGGGAAAGGTAAGGCGCGAAGTAAGGTCGGTAAATTCATCGATAAGCACGGATATTCACAAGAGGAGTTTGTAAGTGCGTCTGGAATCTCACGCAATACGATAAGCAGAGTTTGCAGCGATCCAAAGTATGTGCCATCAGCTGGAGTATTAAAGAAAATCATGAAGGCGGTTCGAAGTATAGATGCTGGAGCAAAGGCAGATGACTACTTTGATTTGTAAACAAAAAGGCCCTAGCGTAATGGCCGGGGCTAAATGTATTTGTTCAATACTGTTCATACTCTCCTTATCCAGGCTCCCATGATCCATGCTTTCCTTTCACTGGAATAAAGTCATCCAGCAGCTGCATGTCCTTAACTTCCCAAGCGCACCCTCCCAGTTTATAGTCTCCTAAGAAATAATCATTGCCTGATAACGATTGTAGTATTGCCTGTATCCCGTTATTTTCATTTACCTTTAAACAATTTTCATGCTTACATATACCAATGATCATACCAGTTGGGAGATTGCCCTTTGAGTATCCATGCTTACCAAGCAACAACTGGATTGGCTTCTCGCTTCAGAAAGCCTTATCCATTTTTTCACTAGTATGAATCGTTAGCGGACCACGAATCGTTCTCAACGACCTTGTTTCATATTTGACCTCTCCCAGGACAAATAGACTCGCCCAAGGCTGGATCATTGATAATACCTTCATTCCAACGGCCCCCAACTGAATTTAAAAATTAAAATCCCCCACTTCCATTAAGAGCGGGGGATTTTCTTCATTTTCGGATGATATGTTAATATCTTGCAGTTCATTTGTCCTTTTTAGACAAACCCTGCAGGATTTCTTTAAACAAGGGCTTGTTATCGGTTAGGGACAAAGGGGGATGTATGTATTCCGCTACATCTATTTTCGACTGACCAGTTTCTTAATGAAGCGAACAAAAGGTGAAACAACGGCTCCACGGACATTCGTGAGGGCATAACCGATCAGCCCCATTATAACCAGAGCCAATATTAAGCCTATTATCAATCCTGATGTTTCTTTAAGTTCTTCAAATACAGCATCAAATACAGCACCCATTTCTTACCCTCCCCGGCTTGCCGATGCAACTTATTTTTACGGTTTTCACCCATTTAAATTCTGAACAGCTTCATAAATCGTGTTTCTTTGAACCCTTGCACCCATTCTGGTAAATAAGGTTCATTATAACGCATTGGATGATTATGGTCGAGTTAGCACCTCTAAACGTACTATCTAATTTCATTTCCGTTATCTCTTTCTACTTATTGTCTTACCTTCTAGCTTTTCTCTTTAAGTAAATATATAAACCTCCCCTTCTTTCCACTAAAAATGATTAAATGAAAACCTTTTCATTTGTCCATAACCGACAAAAGCGAGGCGTTATTATTGTTTTTTTAGAACATTGTGAAAATTGTCGAAAAATCGTAAGCTTAATTTATTGAAATACATCTTCTTAGGGGGTGCGCTTATATGGAAGCCATTACAAGAGACTTTTTCTTATTCTTATCTAAAAATAATCTGCTTAATAATATTGCTAAGAAAAGCGGCGGAAGTTTTGCTGCTGGAAAGATCATTGGGGGAACTGATTTCCAAAGTTCCATTAAATTCATCAAACAACTTAATAATAGTGGCTTGTCGGTTACTGTCGACCATCTTGGGGAATTCGTTGATTCCAAGGAAGTGACTCAGGAACGGACGGCAGAATGCATCGAAACCATCGAAATGATCAGCAGGGAACAACTTGATTCACAAGTTTCCCTAAAAATGACTTCATTGGGACTAGATATCGATCATAATCTCGTCATTGAGAATATGACGAAAATCCTTGATACAGCAGAAAAACATAAAGTCATGGTCACAATCGATATGGAAGATGAAGTTCGCTGTCAGGCTACAATCGATATCTTTAGACATTTCAAAGAAAAATACAGCTGCATAAGTACTGTTCTACAAGCATATTTATTCCGCACAGAGAAAGATTTGGAGGACCTTGCCCAATATAAGCCATTCCTGCGTCTCGTAAAAGGTGCCTACAAGGAATCTCCCGAGGTGGCTTTTCCCGAAAAGGATGATGTAGATGAAAACTATAAAAAGTTGATTAAGCAAAGTCTTCTTAACGGAAATTATACGGCCATTGCCTCACATGATGACAAAATCATCGAATATACAAAAGAGCTGGCCAAGAAATATGACATCCCAAATACACAATTCGAATTCCAAATGCTTTATGGCATGAGGAACAAGACTCAATACGAATTGGTCAAGCAAGGTTACAAAATGCGCGTCTATGTACCATATGGTCTGGATTGGTATGGATACTTCATGAGAAGGCTTGCGGAAAGGCCATCCAATATTGCTTTTGCCTTCAAAGGGATGGTCAGAAGCTAAATATATTCAATATTCAACATTCTTGATTGCTACAAAAAATCTATTAAAAGGTGTGATTATCAATGATTTCATATAAACATGAACCATTTGTCGATTTTACAAACGAGGAAAACAAGAAAGCTTATCAGGAGGCTCTTCAAACTGTTGAAGGCTATTTAGGGCAAGACTACCCTCTTTATATCGGTGCAGAGCAAGTGACGACTGATGAGAAAATCGTTTCATATAACCCTGCAGATAAGCAAGAGGTCATCGGCCGCGTATCGAAAGCGAACAGGGACCTTGCTGAAAAGGCCATGCAGGAAGCTTCTTCCGCTTTTGAAAGCTGGAAAAAAGTGAAGCCGGAAATCCGTGCTGACGTTTTATTCAAAGCTGCTGCCATCATTCGCAGACGCAAGCATGAGTTCTCTGCATTATTGACAAAAGAAGCAGGAAAACCTTGGAATGAGGCTGATGCCGATACAGCGGAAGCGATCGATTTCCTTGAATTCTATGCCCGTCAAATGTTGACGCTTAAAGATGGTGTGCCAGTTCAAAGCCGTCCAGGAGAATTTAACCGCTATGATTACATTCCATTAGGAGTCGGCATCATCATTTCTCCTTGGAACTTCCCATTTGCCATCATGGCAGGTACAGCTGTTGCGGCTATCGTAACTGGTAACACAATCCTATTGAAACCAGCTTCGACTACTCCTATTGTTGCTGCGAAATTCGTTGAAGTGATGCTTGAAGCCGGCCTTCCAGCAGGTGTCTTGAATTTCGTTCCAGGAAACGGAGCCGAAGTGGGCGACTACCTGGTAGATCATCCAAAAACACGTTTCATTTCCTTCACTGGTTCACGTGATGTAGGTCTGCGCATTTACAAACGGGCTTCAGAAGTGAACGAAGGCCAAATTTGGCTGAAGCGTGTCATCGCTGAAATGGGCGGAAAAGATACGATCGTCGTCGACAAAGAGGCAGATCTTGAATTGGCTGCTCAATCGATCGTGAAATCTGCATTTGGCTTCTCGGGACAAAAATGTTCTGCTTGCTCCCGTGCTGTCATCGTAGAAGATGTGTATGATCAGGTTTTAGCTCGCGCTGTTGAATTAACAAAACAGCTTACAGTTGGTAATCCTGTAGAAAATCATTTCATGGGGCCTGTCATCGATCAAGCAGCTTTTGATAAAATCATGAGCTACGTTGAAATCGGAAACCAAGAAGGACGCATTCTGACTGGAGGAGAAGGAGATAGCTCTAAAGGCTACTTCGTTCAGCCGACAATCGTTGCTGATGTCGATCCGCAAGGCCGCTTGATGCAAGAAGAAATCTTCGGGCCAGTCGTTGCCTTCACAAAAGCGAAGGACTTTAACGAGGCTCTTGAGATTGCCAATAACACTGAATATGGTTTGACTGGGGCTGTCATTACGACAAATCGCCTTAACATGGAAAAGGCACGCGAAGAATTCCATGTCGGTAACTTGTATTTCAACCGCGGCTGTACTGGTGCAATCGTAGGTTATCAGCCATTCGGCGGGTTCAACATGTCAGGAACCGATTCCAAGGCAGGCGGACCGGACTACTTGCAGCTTCATATGCAAGCCAAAACAACATCCGAAACATACTGATAATGTTCCATTATGCAATTTAAAGAAGATTTGAATTCCCTCGTTTTTTGTATCTTCCATTCTGCGATACGAAAAACGAGGGGAAATGGAGGAAGTGACAAATAAGTTGCTTCCTCTTTTAAAACAAAAAAATTCCTGAAAGGAGTCTTTATATGATTGATTACTCATTAATAATTTCCATCAGCATTTATATGGCGGGCATGCTTTTCATTGGTTACTTCGCTTACAAAAGGACTTCCAATTTAAATGATTACATGCTGGGCGACCGGGGTCTTGGTCCGGCTGTCACTGCATTGAGCGCCGGTGCCGCTGATATGAGCGGTTGGCTTTTGATGGGGATGCCTGGTGCCATGTTCGCAACAGGACTAAGTTCCATCTGGATTGTAATCGGGCTGACATTAGGAGCCTACGCGAACTGGCTGTATGTTGCACCAAGATTGAGAACCTATACGGAAGTCGCCAATAACTCCATTACGATCCCCGCTTTCCTGGAAAATCGTTTTGGCGAGGGCTCACGGATCTTAAGACTCATTTCCGCTTTGGTTATCCTGATATTCTTTACCTTTTACGTTTCTTCCGGAATGGTATCAGGCGGAGTGTTATTCCAAAGTACATTTGGCCTTGATTACCATACAGGTTTATGGATCTTGACAGGCGTTGTTGTCGCCTATACTTTATTCGGCGGATTCCTGGCAGTAAGCTGGACAGACTTTGTTCAAGGAATCATCATGGTCGTTGCCCTGGTTCTTGTACCGATAGTCACCCTTATCCATGTGGGCGGTTTCGGTCCTTCGATCGACACGCCACGTTCCATTGATCCAGCTCTATTGAACATTTTCACAGGGACAAGCTTTTTAGGCATCATCTCATTGTTTGCCTGGGGACTTGGCTACTTCGGACAGCCTCATATCATTGTCCGCTTTATGGCGATCAGTTCTGTTAAGGAAATAAAGAAAGCCCGTAATATCGGGATGAGCTGGATGATTTTCTCCAGTGTCGGTGCGATGTTGACTGGATTCATCGGAATCACGTATTATTCCCAGAACAACCTGAAGTTAGCTGATCCTGAAACGATTTTCATAGAGTTAGGGGAAATACTATTTCACCCATTCATTACTGGTTTCTTGATTTCAGCAATACTGGCAGCCGTCATGAGCACGATTTCTTCGCAGCTTTTGGTTACAGCCAGCTCTTTAACCGAGGATATATACAAAACCTTCTTCCGTCGTTCCGCTTCAGATAAAGAACTTGTTTTCCTCGGCAGACTTTCCGTACTGATCATTTCAATCATCGCGCTTATTCTCTCTTGGGAGAAAAATGACACGATCCTTGGACTTGTCGGGTACGCGTGGGCTGGATTCGGTTCTTCATTCGGTCCATTGGTCTTACTAAGCCTCTGCTGGAAACGGATGACAAGATGGGGGGCATTAGCAGGGATGGTCGTTGGTGCCGCTACTGTAATCTTCTGGTCCATGGCCGGATTATCCAATACGCTTTATGAAATGATTCCTGGTTTTGGCGCAAGCTTGATTGCCATCGTCCTGGTCAGTCTTCTAACAGCAAAACCATCAAAAGAAGTAGAAGCGAAATTCGAAGAATTCGAAAAAACTTTAAAACAAAAATAAAACCCCTAAAAGGAACGGTATTTTTTCATATACCGTTCCTTCTTTGTTCTTGCCCCTATACACATCTTCCGTTTAAAAGTATTATTAAACTAAGTTATCTTCCAATTCAAAAAACAGGGGGCCATATATGTCATTAGAAAAAATCCTGACTCTCACAAACATCAACGATATAACGGATATGGTCAGCACTTATTTAAAAAAACCAGTCGTCATCGAAAATGACCAATTTTTATTGCTGGCATATAGTTCATATTATATCGAACACTTCGACCAAGCCAATCGGCAAACCATCTTCACAAAGCATTGGCCGATTCCAATTCTGGAGAAATTCATGGATGAGGGCATTGTCGAACAGCTTAAAACGGTGGAGCATCCATTTAGGGTGAAACAAATCGAGGAAATCGGCTTAAATCAAAGAGTCGTTGTAAGCGCTGTCCACAAAGGGCAGGTATTCGGATTCATTTGGGTCCAAGAAACGGAAATGATGACTGATTCCGAATTGGAATTTTTACATGAGGTTTCCCATCATATTGGCAAGCTCCTCTATCAGAAAAAACAGATAAACATGAAAAAAGATGAAGAGAAAAATGAGTTTTATCAAAAGGTCATTGACGAAGTCTATCAAACTGAAAACCAAATAAAATGGGAAGCAGCCAATATGAATCTTCTCATTCCGGAAACATTCCTTATTAATGTCTTTACCATCGCTCAATCCGATGCGGAACATTTCGATGAATTAGCGGATACAGTCAGTCTATTCGCCAATGCATTGAATCATTTTTCCCATGTATTCACAAACCAATTGAAAATCATCGTCTTAATTGGCAGCAATGGTAAAGGGAAAGACCTGCTTTCTGATAGCGCCAATGATTTAACGAACACGGTTCTTGCCCAATTCAATGATCAAAGGGTGTTCCCGGGAATCGGAAATGAGTATTCTTCGATTCTTCAATTAAGAAAATCCTATCTCGAAGCCCTTGAAGTGATCAATGCAGCCAAGTTCATCGGTAAGCCTGAACAGTTTCCTTTCCAATATAGCAAGCTGGGGATTTTCCGTTACCTCGAAATGATCTCCAATCATCATACTAAAACGAATTATATCAATACCGATTTACAGATTCTTCAAAAAAAGGACCAAGAAAGCCAAACCAAGCTCATTCAAACAATGGAAATATATCTGTTGAACAATTGCCGGATCAAACCGACAGCTGAACAGCTATACATTCATACCAACACATTGAAATATAGATTGAACCAAATAGCCGATCTCACTACAATCGATTTTGATGACTTTCATTCGAGAATACAACTATACATCGATTTACAGCTTATAAAGCAGAAATCTTAAGGCATTCCTATTTTGAGGCCGAGAGCTTCAAACATCTAAGGAGAGAGGAAAAGCAGCTATTCTGCCGTGTTCCTCTCTCCTTATACATTGTTTGTACGCTTTTATCATATCAAGTCCAATCGGCTGTTTTATTTACCTATACACTTGCACAGTCAGTGGGATGCATATGATTTTGGCACCGATTAATTTTTATAAATATTACCTTCCAAAAGATCTTCCAAAGTTGTATGATCCAGCAATTCTGCCACTTGATCTCTAATCAGTGCCCAAAGGGGTTTTAATAAACAGTTATTATCTTCAAGGGGACAATATTCATATGCTGTAATACTTACACAGCTCATAGGGGCAAGCGGTCCTTCTAAGTCCCGAATTACGTTTCCAATGATAATCTGATTGGGCAATTCCTTTAAGCTATACCCTCCGTAGACCCCCCTTTTACTTTTAACATAACCGTGACTTTTTAAATGTAAGAGAATTTGCTCCAGATATTGAGGCGACACTAGCGTCTCATTCGCAACATCTTTTATCTGCATGAGTCCTTTTTCGTTCTTTGCTAAAGCTATTAAAGCTCTTAATGCATATTCCCCCTTACTTGAAATCTTCATATGATCATCACTCCCAGCCAATACACTTTATATCATGCTATTTTATGAATGAAGATTATATACGTGGAATTTTGTGTCTATTTCATTCCTGGAAATGCACATCTATATACTTTATTCATACTATATTTCAGAAAGTTGACAAATTTAATCATGTTTCTATGGAATCAATTTAATATAGAAAGAAAATATTAAAACCCTTTAATAACGGGACAAGTTCAACTTCCTCATTGTAAAAAATGAACACTATCTTATTTGTAAGGAGACGCGAAGAATGGATTTTTTAGAGTCTGTCAAATGCACTTTCGATAATTTACCCTCGTATGATGAAGGTAATTTAGTACAAGCCGTTCAATCTTTAAATCTAACTTTTCATGAGGTTTCTAAGTATGTTACTGAACCGATGGATTTAGAATACGGAAGGAATGTTATTTACAAATCCGAAAATGTCGAAGTAATTGTCAATCATTTACCTAGTATGGCCAAGACTTTTATCCATGATCATGGATTGTCTATTGGATGCATTTTTGTGGTAGCTGGTGATTTTTTAAACGTATTATATAAGTCGGAAGACAAAGAATCTAATCCAATTTATGATCAAATAGAGGAGTTTTCCCAAAATGATATCCTCCTTGTTAAAGAAGATACCATTCACATGATGTATAATCCCACCACTTCTCCTGTTATTACCTTTCATATTTACACTCCACCATTAAAAGGCGGAACAATCTATACTTCCCCATAAGATAATCATCATCCAAATATATGAGTATATCAAATAATCTAAAAGAGAAAGAGGTGTTATATTTCACAATCAAAAAAACCATGGTTCATTAGGAGGATGTTATGAATTCGCAAGGCGATCAATTTATCCAAAGCTTACAAGACGGAAGAAGTGTTTGGTTAAACGGAACAAAAATTGATGTCACAACAGATGAGAACTTTAAAGGTACATTAACTACGATCTCTGAGTTATTTAATATGATGGATGATCCACAAAAGAGAAACTCGGTAGGCTACCTTAGTCCCAAAACGAAAGGGTTTGTCCATTCAGCCTTTTTAGTTCCACACTCTTATGATGATTTACTGAAGAGGAGGATAGCTTTTGAAACTTGGAGTCAAACAACAGATGGCGTGATGAGCCGTTTGTCAGACTATGCTAGATCAAGGTTAACAGGATGGTATGCATCGCGGGAGGACTATAAAAAGTTTGATGAACACTTTCCCCATAAAATTAAAGCTTATTATGAAGAAGCAAGAGATAAGAATCTTTTTTTAAGTGTAGTGCAACGAGATCCTCAGATTAACCGTGCCAATCAATCCTTCAAAGATATAAAGGATCTAGGATTATTAAGAATTACAAAAAAGACGAGTGATGGTGTTTTCTTAAGTGGAGCCAAAATGATTGGTACCGCAGCACCCTATTCGAATGATTTAATTGTATATCCCCTCGTAAATCTGAAAGAAGAACAGGAATCCATAGCTCATATGCTTATTGTTGCGGCCACCTCTCCTGGATTGCATATGGTTTGTCGGGAATCCTTTGCTGCAAATCAGACAAAAATAGTGGATTCTCCTCTAAGTTCAAGGTACGACGAGATGGATGCTTTATTAATTTTTGACAATGTATTCGTCCCCTGGGAACGTGTTTTACTTTACGACAACGCTGATGCTTTGCTGCAAATTAAATTGAATCCCGCATCAAATGGCTTAGCGTATCATCAGGCTATCGTTCGGTTATTAACTAAGCTGGAATTCGTTACAGCAATAGCTTGTGAGATTGCTGAAGCAATAGGGGCCGATGCCCATCTGCATGTTCAAGAAAAAATAGGGGAACTATTAATCCAGGTTGAAACGATTAGAGCATTATTGATAGCTTCGGAAAGGGAAGGAAATCTAGATCAATATCAAACGTTCATCCCAAATTTCACGTACATTGAAACAGCCAGAAACCTCGGGACCAAATATTATCCCCGTGCCATAGAAATTTTACAGCTCATAGGAGCCGGAGGATTCATTCAATTACCCTCAAGTGTACAGGACTTCCAAAGTCCCTTATCGGATTTGCTGAAAAAATATTTTAAAGGAGCGAATCTGGAGGCAGAAAAGAGAACAAAACTATTTAAATTAGCCTGGGATCTTGTGGGGAGTCCTTTAGGATCTAGGCATGAATTATATGAACGTTTTTATGCAGGAGATCCAATACGCAATATAGCTAATCAGTATAATAATTATGATAAAAAAAGATTTAAACAAATGTTAGAAAAATATTTAGATCATTAATAGTTAGGGTCACACAGCAAAATATTCCAAGCAGGAAGTCCATCAGCTTTGATTTAAGCGGAAGACCATGATGAAACAGGTACTGTAATTTGAAAACCTTCTTTACTATGCAGACAAGCCCTTTATTAATGGACATATTTATTTTTCGAAGTAAAGTTACCGACTGGCGGTGCTAACGAAGCTCCTTCACCAATGGAAATATTTCTGTTGAACAATTGCAGATCAAACCCGACAGCTGAACAGCTATACCATTCATGCCAACATATTAAAATATGGATTGAATCAAATAGCCGATCTCACTTCAATCTATTTTGATGACTTACATTCAATCAATATACAGCTATAAAGCAAAAATCTTAAGTCATTCCGCTTTTATGGTCGAGAGCTTCAATCAGCTAAGGAGAGCGGAGTACGGAGACATAGCAGCCGTGTTCCTCTCTCCTTATACATTGTTGTTGTACTTCATAACGCTTATATCATATCAAGTCCAATAGGCTGCTTTACTTCCCTATACACTTACATAGTCAGTGGATGCATATAAAAATTCCGAAGCACAGATCTAGCTAGTTTTAGGCTATAAAATTTCCATCTGAAAAGTTAGCATATCCAAGCTTATGAAAGATCCATTTTTTATGTTTAGTAGAAACCCTGTTACTTTTTATAAATGTTACCTTCCAAAAGATCTTTCAAAGTGTATAATTCAACAATTCTACCAATTGATCACTAATCAGTCCCAAAGAGGTTTTAATAAACAGTTCTTATCTTCAAGAGGACAATATTCATATGCTGTAATGCTTACACAACTCATAGGGGCAAGCTGTCCTTCTAAGTCCCGTATTACGATCCAATGATAATCTTATTGGGGAACTCCTTAAAGGTATACCCTCCGTGGACTCCCCTTTACTTTTAGCATAACCTGACTTTTTAAATGCAAAAGCATTTGTTCCAGATATTAAGGAGACACTAATGTGCACATATTCTCTCATTAATCGTCGAACACGCTTATGATTGACAGCAATTCCCTCTATGAATAAAGCTCGAGTCATCCGTTTATCTCCATTGATATTGGATATATTAGCAATGATGATTACACCTGTGCTTTCAGATAAGCATTTTCTTCTTCAACACTAGAAAAATTCTTACGGTTCCATACACCACGTTGGTCTTCTAAAGACTCATTATTTTGCATTTTCTTTATACAATTCACTATTTGAGCATCACTTTTGATATCAAATCGCTCACGAAGCTAACGATATGACCAGCCTTCCTCCAACTTCAACCGAACGACTTCCCGCTTTAATTCTTCTGTATTGTTTGAAGAGTAGTTCTCCCCTTTTGTGCCATAGAAAAATCCCCTCCATATAGACTGTTAAGAACATTTTATCATGCTCTCTTTTTACTCTGTCTACCTGTAGGGGATAATACCAATTCTAAATAGATGCAGACCAATTTTGCTACGAATTACAATTACAGCGTTCTTTTGCACAGGAACCAATAAAAATAGTGAGAATAACCTTACCTTAGTATTTACTCTTCCTCTTCAGGTAAATTGGGCTCATATAAACCTAAAAAACAACTCGTAGTAAATGTAGCCACAGTCATAGATAGACCTGCCAGAGCAACTAAATTATAAAGATACTTTTTCATTAATAAAACTTACCCCCTTTTTAATAGTTTTTTATCCATTAAATGTATTATAGATATACCAAAAGGTGTAATTGTAAAGGTCTGATAGATTAGGACCTGTCCTATTACTAAGGAATAGGTATTGGGAATAAATAAACTAAAAATCATAAGCAATAATGCAATAGAAATAGATATGAATTTATTTCTTTTTTTCTGAGTCTTATTAAAAATGTTTTCTTTTTTAAATAAGATTGGTGCGTATCTTATTATAAGAATGATAAGTAATGGATAAGAAAATATATGCCAATAATCTATATCAGTTATTGGCGGAAAGTATTTCGAACTAAAAGAAATTGCAAAGATAAGAAAGATACTTGCTATTAGACAATGATTGAATTTGGAAAAATGAGCTCCTCCTGAAAACATCCTAAATATGGATAGAGACACTAAGCATAGCAAAGTGTAATAAAACATATGTAAAAGAAATCCTAGAGATAAAATAATTACGACTTGGTAAATTAAAATAATCAGCATTTCTAAACCATAACGAATTTCCCCTTTTTTCCGCTTCAAACTCCCATCATTCGTTAGTATCTTCTCTGTTAATACTTCAGATAAATCTTTAGGTCCCCAATTCACGCCATTCCCCCAAATGAAACCATGATATTACAATCATTATATTAACATAAAATGTTAATATGTGTAAGTATTCACATTTCATTTAAAACATATAAATCACCCTAAAACTAAATAATTTGGAAATTATAGAACGAATTTAAGCCTTTATACGTACTTGTAGTATTTTAGATTCAATATTTATAAGATAATTTTATAACATACTTGGATTGGAAACTAAGCTTTTATTATCCTTTTTGAATTACATAATCCATTAAAATATTTTAGAAAGGACGGTGGAGATACTGTCTATTTATAGTCAAATGATTAAAGGGTTATTAGAAGGGAGCATTTTGTCCTTAATTAATAAAAATGAAGTGTATGGATATGAATTAATTGAGAAATTGAGACAAGGTGGATTTAATAAAGTTGGAGAAGGCACTATCTATCCTTTATTACTAAGGCTACAGAAAGAAAAACTTATATCTGCATATTTTATGGATTCTAAAAATGGTCCCAGAAGAAAATATTACAAAATAACTCCAGAAGGTCTTGAATCCTTAAAAAACTTTAAAGATGAGTGGGGTAATTTAGAAAAGTCAGTGAACCACTTTCTAGAAAGAGAAGGAGTGAGAAATTATCAGTATGATCTATAAAGAAATTGAAAATCTAAAACTTAAATTAACTAAATACAATAAACAGCAATTTGAAGAGTTTTGTTTATATCTTTCTAGCAGCGATTTAGATGCTAATAAGCGAAATGAAATTAGAGATGAGATATTGGATCATCTTCTAGAAGGAGAAAAAGAAGGTAAAGATTTCCAGGATTTATTTGGACAAAATCCTAGAGACTATACAAAACAATTAGTCGATCAACTTCCTAAAAGCTCTATAAAAGAAAAATTAACTTTTAGCTTTAGTCTACTTACAATATCAATAATTATTATTGTAAGTAATTCTAGTAATTATTCATATCTATTTATGGATGTTATTCTATTTTCCATTTTGAACGGAATTGTGGTTTTTGGTTTTTTTAAATTGACTAAAAGATTTGCTTTTAAAAATTCTATATTAAGTATTCTCATTTTGACCCTTATTATTCAAACTGCAGGTATCAGTTATTATTTTTTAAAAAGCTTTTTTATTGAAATTTATTAGGACCATTTATTGCCCTAATAAACTCAGATAATACCTTTCTATGCAAGAACAGTGGTTAAGAACTTATTTTAAAAATGATGTTTTTCCATTAATAAATCACTTCGAAAAAAGCTGTATTAAATAGTTTACCAAGGTGCATAGTTCTACACTATTCTAAAGTACTTAAAATTAAAATATCTGATCATTTATGGGGGAACTGAAAAGTGAAAAAAAAATTGATTATCTCTATCGTTTCTTTATTCGTACTTATTATATTAGGGATAAATGTATATTTATCTAAAGGAAGCGCTAGTAATAAAGAGGTCAATGTAAATGTTACTCAATTAAAAGAAAGAACGTTAAAAAGTACTATAATGATTCCTGGAACCTTAAGCTTAGCTAATGAGCAATACATATATTATGACGGTGAAAAAGGTAATTTAGATAAGATACATGTAACAGAGGGATCAATAGTTCAGGTAGGTACACCAATCCTTACTTATGAAAGTGATGAAATAGAACTTGAAAAAGAGCAACATAAACTCGGAAGAAAATCAAGTCAGTTACAAATTAACTCTTTAATCAATCAAATTGCAAATCTTAATGTAAAACAAAAGAATTTAGAAACAGAACTAGGTAAAGAAGAGGCCAAACATCAAATTGGTTCAGAACGTACTCAATTAAATTTAGACCTCGAAACAGCAAAGTTAGAATTAGAAAAAAACGATTTAGAATCAAAATCAATATTAAAAAAAGAGCAGAAGTTAGAAGTGAAAAGTGACATTAAAGGAACGGTCCTAGAAGTTGATAGAGAGGCGGTTAATAATACAAGTGAAACACAGAAGCCTGTTATACATATTGGAAGTACAGATCAATATATAGCACGCGGTGTACTGTCAGAATATGATGCACTAAATATCAAGTCCGGCCAATCAGTAGTAATAACTTCAGATGTTTTACCTAATAAAAAATGGGAAGGAACAGTTAAACAAATTGATTATTTACCACAGCAACAAGCGTCTTCTGATAGTACAAGTGAACATGCTAATCAATATCCAATAGAAATAAAAATTGATGATGAAGATATTAGTACCATAAAACCTGGATTTAAACTCTTGTTAGACATTGAAACAACTAGCAAAAAAGCTAAATCTCTACCAGTAAAGAGTATTGTAACTGAAGGGAAAAATAAATATGTGTATGTTGTGGAAAATGGAGAAGTTTCACTTATAAAAGTAAAGGTTGGAGAAACAACCGGCAAATTTATTGAAATTGTAAGTGGTGTTTCTGAACAAGACAAAGTTGTATCGAACCCCTCAAAAAAATTAAGTGATGGTTTGGAGGTGAACTTTAAATGATTGAATTAGTGGATATACATAAAAATTATTATCTTAATCGAGAGGAGATTCCTATTTTAAAAAATATTAATATTAAAATTAATGATGGTGAATTTGTAGCTATTATGGGTCCTTCTGGATCTGGCAAATCCACATTGATGAATATTATTGGATGTTTAGACCGCCCTTCTTCCGGTTCTTATTTGCTAAATGAACAAGAAATTTCAACGTTTAATGATGAACAGCTTGCTCAAGTAAGAAATAAACACATTGGTTTCGTATTCCAACAATTCCAATTACTTCCTCGACTAAATGCTGTTGAAAATGTAGAGCTTCCTATGATATATGCTGGCTTTTCGAGAAAAGAACGAAGAAAAAGAGCAGAAATAGCTTTACAAAAAGTAGGTTTGAGTGAGCGAATAAATCATTTGCCAAATGAATTGTCAGGTGGCCAAAAGCAACGTGTAGCAATTGCTCGAGCAATTGTCAATGAACCTTCATTAATTCTTGCAGATGAACCTACAGGAGCTCTAGATACTAAGACTAGTGATACAATTATGAAACAGTTTGCACAACTTCATCAAGTTGGAACAACAATCATCCTTATTACACATGAACTAGAAGTTTCCAAATATGCATCGCGAACCATTACTGTACGAGATGGAGAAGTTATAAATCTCAATAACAAGGAGAATCTAACAATATGAATATTATAGAAAATATTCGTATGGCATTTTCCTCTGTATTAGCTCATAAAATGAGATCCATTTTAACAATGTTAGGTATTATTATAGGAGTTGCAGCCGTTATTGTAGTTGTAGCAATTGGGCAGGGTGGAGAACAAATGATTAAATCGAAAATTACTGGCCCAAATAACACAATAGAAGTCTATTATCAACCTTCAGATGAAGAATTGCAGTCTAATCCCAATATTATGGAACAGCCGGCTTTCACAGAAAGTGATGTAAACGACCTAAAGTATATATCCGGAGTGAAAAGTGTAGTTGCATCTAGCTCTACAAGTATGAAAACAAACTATAGAGATAAAACTACAGATTCAGCAGTTAATGCTGTAAATGAAGCTTATTTAACAGTAAATAAGCTGGAAGTTGCTAAAGGAGAAATGTTAACCAGTACAGACTTCTTATCTGGTAATCGAGTAGGCGTTATTACTAACGAACTTAGCAAAGAGTTGTTTGCCAAAAAAAATCCTATAGGAAATGTTATCTGGATTCAAGGACAGCCTATTAAGGTTATTGGTGTTACACAAAAGAAAACTGGATTCTTATCATTTGGTATGAATGAGATTTATATTCCTAATAATTCTTATAAATCAAGTTTTGGGAAGATAGATTATAGTGAAATTAGTCTTCAAGTAAATAATGCAAATCAGTTAGCCGAAGTGGGCGATAATGCAACAACGCTATTAAATGATAAACATGATACAGAAGATTCATATCAAGTCAACAATTTAACAGAGATCGCAGATAGTATTGGAAGTATAACGAAAATTATGACTTTAGTGATTGGATCTATTGCCGGAATTTCATTGTTAGTAGGTGGAATTGGAGTAATGAATATTATGCTCGTATCTGTTACGGAAAGGACAAGAGAAATTGGTATACGTAAGGCTTTAGGGGCATCAAAATCTCAGATTTTAACTCAGTTTTTAATTGAATCCATTACACTAACTCTTATTGGAGGTATACTTGGTATTTTATTAGGTGCAGGAGGTGCTTCATTAGTATCCCTTTTGGCAGGTTGGCCATCTTTTGTTTCTTGGCAGATTGTTCTAGGAGGCGTACTATTCTCGATGACGATAGGAATTATTTTTGGAATGTTACCAGCCAACAAAGCTGCAAAACTTGACCCTATTGAATCTCTACGATATGAATAATTCTATATTCGGTTATTATGCACTTACTAAATAATGGATTTGAGTCAATATTTTGGACACAAAAAAGTTAAATCTTAAGCTGTATTCCTAATTCGATCTTCAATGGCTTGTGGGGTTTGATAGCCCAAGCTGCTGTGA
>NZ_JBHZPE010000056.1:0-25345 GCF_042787985.1 Peribacillus sp. YIM B13481 | reverse complement strand
AAAAAAGGTAGATTTCCTCAGAATAAACTGAGAAAAACTACCTCTATTGGCCCGAAGGGACTTTTTCAGTGCCCTCTCAATGAGATGCCCTTTTTTCGCTTGAATTTTGGATGAACTCACCTATTCAAACAAAGGGATTTCCGGCGGCATCCCGGCTTCAGGCAAGAAATAAATGAAAATGGTGAAACAAATGATAAGCACGGAAAAGATGATGGCAATAACCGAAATGCCCAAGAGAAATTTTTTACCTGCTAAATATAAGCTGATCATCAGACTTGCAAACCCAATGATCAAATAAATGCAGGCTCCAACATATGAATTCAACTTTGGGAGAATCCCCGTGATGAAAAGCAGAACGAAAGTCATTTGCAGGGATATGCATATTCCAAGTAAACGTATCATTCTTACCTCCTGTCTATTTAAAAAGTTTAGTGAGATATTTAAATATAAAACTCGCCCCTATCAGCCTCTTCATGAACCATTGATAGCTAAGTGGTTCCTACATGGAAAATTTACATAGAATATAGGTCTAAAATTTTTTGTATGGGTAACTTATTCGCATGACTCAAATCAACAAAAAAAGGTAGTTGCCACTTTTGAGTCTTTATTGCCTGTTTACTAGTTGGATTATCCCAAATAGGATAAATCCTTATTGCCATTTTCCCTTTTACATTTTGCGTTTTAAGGACATTTTGTTTTGCGAGAATTTCTTTCGGGAAGATAAATTGCCCAAAATGGTCATTACTCATTGAGGTATTGATGACCAATAAATCAGGAGAATTTTCATATGCAAAGGGTTGATTTTTATCATTTTCGTCTTTTTCCCAAAACGCAACAAACTGTCCCACTTTATTGGGTGTTATTTTTGCGACTCTAAATCGAACCGATTTTGCATTTAAGTGAAATGTTCCAGCTCCGTATTCGGAATTTTGATATTCTTCTTGAATTGATTTTATAGACAGATGATTAGGTTCATAAACTATTTTGTTTACATGAGTTAAAGCTCTATAAAATTTATTCATTTCGCTACTCCTATTTACTTTGGAATGAAGCTTCATTGGTTTTTTAAGCATAAACTATGAGGCTGCTAAAACATCATATCAATTTTTTGGTAAAAATGGTATGTAATCAATCTGGCACGGTCGATACTATTACAATGCGAAAAAGCAAGATGCCAAAATCATTGTAATAAAAAAGATGACCCCGTTTAATTCGAGGTCATCTTCATTATATAGTCCATTCCTTTTTTCCTTACTGCTGGCTAAGTGTTAGCGAATGCCTTTCATGTAACCTTGAATCTTTGGTGATAAGGCCATCAGGGCCAGTCCAAGGATTATTGAAGCAACGCCGATCACTCCAAAATAAGCCATTTCGGTTTGAGGAGTGTAGAATCTGACGATTTGTGCGTTTAGTGCTTGTGCTGCTGCACTTGCCAGGAACCACAGGCTCATCGTTTGTGCCGAGAATGCAGCTGGAGCCAATTTTGTAGTTGCTGAAAGTCCAACAGGGGATAAACAAAGTTCTCCAAGCACTACAAGGAAATAGCTAAGTACAAGCCATAGCGGATTGACTAAAGAGTCTGATCCACCGAAATAAACAGGAAGCAGGATCACCAGGAATGATAAACCGGCGAACAGTAGACCTATTGAGAATTTTTGCGGTATGGTCGGCTGGCGCTTTCCTAGTTTAATCCATAACCATGCGAATACTGGTGCAAGGGTAATGATGAACAAAGGGTTCAATGATTGGAACCATGCCGGGTTTATTTGCATTCCAGCAAAATTCAACTGTGTCCGTTTGTCTGCATAACTTGCTAATATAGTTGCACCTTGCTCTTGAATTGCCCAGAACATGACAGCTGCTATGAACAAAGGAATATAGGCCATCAATCGTGAACGTTCAACAGAAGTTGTTTTAGGGCTGCGATACATGAAAATGAAATAAAGGGTCGGAATAAGGATCCCTAGAATACCTACAAGATTAATAAAGGTTTTAATCGTTAAGATACCTTTAGTGGCAGTGATGCCGATGATGGCAGCTAAAATCAATGCAGCTATTCCCAATTTAGTGAATACGGTTTTCTTTTCATTTTGTGATAATGGGTTAGCAGGAAGAGTTCCAGCTAGGCCCAGGTTCTTTTTCTTTGTTGCAACAAAGACGATGAGCCCAATTAACATACCAATTGCCGCCAGCCCAAAACCAAGGTGGAAGCTGTAGTTCATTCCGACTGTACCGACAAGAAACGGTGAAAGGAATGCACCCATGTTGATACCCATATAGAATATACTGAAACCGGAATCCCGGCGATCGTCATTTTCTGCGTATATTTCCCCTACAATGCTGGAAACATTCGGTTTTAATAGACCAGTACCCAGAACAATGAGTACCATGGAAACAAAGAACATGGAGAGACTGCCTGGTACAGCAAGGACAATATGCCCGAGCATGATTAAAATACCACCGTAAAATACGGCTTTTGAAGTCCCGAAAATCCTATCGGCAAGCCATCCGCCAATTATACCGGACATATATACTAAAGATCCGTAGATGGATACTAGGGCAAGGGCTGTGTGTTCATCAAGACCTAGTCCCCCTTTAGAAACTTCGTAATACATATAGTAAACAAGAATGGCCTTCATGCCATAATAGGAGAAACGCTCCCAGAACTCAGTAAAGAAAAGGGTGAATAGTCCTTTTGGGTTTCCAAAAAAACCTTTTTGGGGTACACTATCCACAATTTTCTGTTTATTTATCGTTGCCATACCTAGCCCTCCTTTTATTATTGTATAATAACTTTTATTTTCTCTGTTGTAAACAAATATTTAGTATATTTAAATAATTAATTTCAAAATAAATAATAATAGCTATTAAACAAAGCAAATCACACTAAAATCCTCCTAAAAAAAACGTCCAATCAATTTAGTCTAAAAGGAAGCTTCCATAAATGATATATTGCCCTAACTTTACCCATGTATTACGTTTGATAACAGTTTGGTTACGAGAGGGAAATTGCGAACCTTGAAAAAACCAGCCAAAACCGTTATATACACCGTATAATAGAAATAACAAAAAAATGAGGAGGCACAAATATGATAGGGTTAGTAACCGTTGTAATGATATTTTCCATTCCCATTATTGGAATCCTAACAAGCCATTTCGAAAAACAGGCAAAAAACAAACATAATATGATTAAAGACGAATTGGAACTCGAAAAACTTAAACACGCGAACTTCCTTATTGAAACGGAAAAAATGAGGCTGGAACTGGATCAGATGAAATTTGATGAAAAAAAAGACGAGCCAAGGTTACTGTAGTCAAGTAACATTGGTTCGTCTTTTTAATGGTTTTTGGGAGTTCCCGTTTTATAAACCCCTCGCCCTTCATAAGTATAATTAACGGACATTACAAATAAGGTCATTTAATGGATATATTGATCGCCAACAAGAAGGTCTGACAGCACCTTTGTCGGGATGATGAACTCGACGGCCCCCATATACCCGGGCGCAGCTTCATAGCTGTTAAAGGCGATGACTAGCTTGCCATCTTTGTTTATATAAAAGTTTTGGTTTTCATCAATGCCTTTAAATGCAGTAAGATCATCATCTTCGACCCAATATATCTTTTCCGGATCTTCAGCCATCTGCCGCTTCATCTGTTCCTTGATGTTCTTACTGATCACCTGAAGATAACGATCATCTTTAAATAGGCTATTTAACGTTAAAAGCACTTCGTTTTTCTTGTCGACTGTATCGAATTGACTTTCTGTAGAACTGGAAGCAGAAATCGTGTCCGTATAGCGCTGTACGGATAATATCGTTTCATTATCTGTCAATATCTCATATCCGCTTTCCACCGAGATATTGCCCTTTTCCCCTTCCTTCAGTTTTGACATGGAGTCGGTGAATTCCTTGTAGAGCTGCTTGCTTTCCGATAAGTATTTATCATTCAGGCTATTTTCAAGCTGTTTATTCTCCAGTCCGGAAATTGCAGGTGTTTTGATCACGGCCGAGGAATTATTCACATCCTCTTTCCACTCGACGAAGGTAATCACTTTAATGACCTTATCGACTATCGGAATATCACTCATGGCCTTTGCCGCTGCCGGACTGATGTTTACGGAAGCTGTCACTATCAGAAGCGCTGCAGCCGCAGACACCAGGATATTCCTTCCAACCCTTGGCTTCTTCCTGGGCTTTTCATTCAAAGCTGCTTGAACGACATCATTCAATTCTTTAGGGATCGGTGTTTTAAGATACTCTTCCCGCAGATCTTTTAATTTTTTTTCCATCTTTTCGTTTCCTCCCGTTCAGTCATGTTAATCCGCAATAGTTGCAGCGCTTTATATAATCTCGTTTTAATCGTGCTTACATTCTCTTCCAGAACCGCCGCTATCTCTTCCAACTTCAGGTCCTCAAAGAAACGAAGAACGACTACTGTTTTATACTTGACCGAAAGTCCTTCCAGGGCCTTTTGTAAATCCAGGTCGGGGTAGTGATCTTCCTCTCCGCTGCGTAAGTATTCTATTGTTTCGTCATCGGCGACTGTCAGCTTCTTTTTCTTTCGCAAAACATCAAGTGACGTTCGGACTATGATCTTATATAACCAGCTATCTATAGAAGCAGCGTCTTTTATTTTGTTGCTGGAGGCAAGTGCTTTTCTAATCGATTCCTGCACGATATCAAGCGCATCCTCTTGATTTTTGACATAGTAAAAAGCAAGTCTGTACAAATTGTCTTGCCGTTCGGTTATCCGGGCCGTTATTAATTGATTCATATCTAGATTTTTCATTGCATGATAGAGCTCCTTACATTTAAATTACGTATCCTAGGTACAAAGGATAGACGTTCGTGCAGCCATAAAAGTTTGAAAATGAACAAGGAAATATTTATAAATAAAAAAATGAAAATTTTTACAAACTTTTAAGGCTTTTGGCGCGTCTATATAGTAGAATGATTATCGAGGTGGAGTGCAACATGAGGAAACTAAATTATAAAAAAGTCTTTATTTTTCTATTTTGTCTAATAGCTGCAGTGGGAACGGTGGGGTTAGCCATCAAAAGCCTTGCTTTTGATAAGAAGAGAACCGTTTCCGCCTATACAAACGATAAAAATTACCCGGAAGCTGATATTCAAACGTATTTGAAAGATAATACGAAAGGCGGTTATTCGGCAAGCAGACCCGTTTTGCATATAGAAAATATCGACAAGCAACTAGAAGCTTACATAAAGAAAGAAATTAAAGATTATGAAAAAAGATGGAAAGCATCCGACGGAAAAGCATCCGAGCTTAACCTCACATACACGATCCTTCATTTCAGCCAGCAGACCATTACCATTTCCTTCGATAAATATGAACAAGTGGAAGGAAAGAAGCAGTCCGAATCCCGGATCTTCACTTATGATATTCCATCTCAGCAAAAGCTCTCTATAGAAGACATCTTTGCCACGGATTCTGATTATTTATCCGTTTTATCCGATATTGTTTTTGAAGAGTTAACCGAGAAGGAAGAAGAAGGCATTTCACAGAGTCTTATTAAGAAGGAAAACAAACTGAAGGCGGCCAACTTCGATTCTTTTTCAGTCTTGAAAAATACGCTTGTATTCTACGTTAAGACTGATGATTCAACTAAGACACATACAATAGCCATCAAGAAGGAACTTTTTAACGATAGCTTGCTAGATTCATATAAAAGTAAAGAATTGAATGAGGATCGTGTAAAGGAATGGCAGCCGAAACATATCGTCGCTAAACTGCCCGTGCAAAATGAATGGATCGACCCATCAAAAAAGGTCATTGCCTTGACGTTCGATGACGGGCCACATCCAATTCATACCATGTCCATTCTTGAAGACCTGAACAAGTATGATGCACACGCGACCTTCTTTGTGCTTGGAAGCCGTGTACAGCACTATCCGGAAGTTCTGCAAAAAATGCTTGAACAAGGAAATGAGATCGGCAACCATTCATGGGATCATCCGCAGCTGACTCGCTTAAGCAAGAACAAAATCAAGAGTCAAATCGAACAGACCCAAGACGCTGTAGAAAAAGCTACAGGTTCTGAGCCAAGTCTCGTCCGTCCCCCATATGGAGCGATTAACGGTAATGTGCGTGAATACATGGAGGATATGGAAGTCACACTCTGGGATGTCGATCCCGAAGATTGGAAAGACCGCAATGAAAAGAAAATCGTGAGCAAAGTGATGAGTAAAGCCAAAGACGGCGGAGTCATATTAATGCATGATATCTATCAAACTAGCGCCGAAGCTGCAGGAAAAATCATCAAACAACTGCATGACAAAGGGTATCAGCTGGTCACTATTTCGGAAATGGAAAGGGTAAAGAAAGACCGTGAACTTTCCGGAATCGTCATAAATGAATAATCAAAAGGAAAGAGCCTGTTTCATCATTCAAAACAGGCTCTTTTGCATCAGATAAAATAAGCAGGCCTTTGATCATATAGCAAAGGTCCCGCCCGTTTTTTCATTCACCAAGATCTACATTATGATAAACTTGTTGCACATCTTCCAAATCTTCCAATGCATCAATCATCTTTTCGAATTGTACCTGTGCATCTTCTGGAAGGGTTAGGTCATTTTGTGCAAGCATCGTCAGCTCTGCCACTGTAAAATCGGTGATTCCCGCATCCTTGAATGCTTGTTGCACAGCATGGAATTGTTCAGGTTCAGCATAAACGATGACCGCTTCTTCTTCTTCAATGATGTCACGTACATCAACATCCGCTTCCATTAACAGTTCAAGCACATCATCAGCCGTTTTACCTTCAATCCCGATGACAGCCGTTGCATCGAACATATAAGCAACAGAACCGCTGACACCCATATTCCCGCCATTTTTCCCGAATGCGGCACGTACATCAGATGCCGTCCGGTTCACATTGTTTGTCAATGCATCCACGATGACCATTGATCCATTTGGACCGAATCCTTCATAACGAAGTTCGTCATAGCTTTCTTCCGAACCGCCTTTAGCCTTTTCAATCGCACGGTCAATGATCGCTCTGGGAACATTGTACGTTTTCGCACGCTCAAGTACGACCCTTAACGCCTGGTTGGATTCCGGATCTGGTTCACCTTGTTTCGCCACTACATATATTTCCCGTCCGAACTTAGCATAAATCCGACTTGTATTTGCATCTTTTGACGCTTTTTTTTCTTTAATGTTATTCCACTTACGACCCATTATATTCCACTCTCTTTCATCATTGAATATACCGATTAGATTATTAAGATACTGCCCTACGAGAAAACCAATTACGGGAATTCCTTTGAAGATAGGCTATACGTTTACTAGATTATATTATACATCAATTGTATAAGTTTGAAAAAGTCCTGTACATCCCTCACTCGCATTAACTCAGCGGGTTGGCGCTATATATTATAAAATGCTATGGTGACATCAAGAGTGGTATAGTATGAATTGATCGGAAAGGAGAGATGATTCATGACGGAAAACCAAATCATCATCGGGATACCCGGAAAGTGGAAGGACCGGGCAGAATTGATTCAAACGGTCGCTTCCCAAAGCGAAGGGTACCTGTTAGCAGGGAATATTTTTTATACCAAGGATAAGAACATAACTTTTCAGGCAGAAATCCAGGATTATGAACCCACTTTAAAAGAGACCTTTTCTTACGCCAGTAAAGATGCCTTTTCAGAGAGATTATTAGCGGAAATCAATGAACATACCTTTACCGTTTATATAATAGCCGATACCGGAAATGTTACGGACTTGATCGATGCTGGGGCAGCAATCCTTAGGGCAGGCGGAATGGCAGTGAAAATAGAAACAGCTGGCATTGCCCATTCAAAGGAAGATTGGCAAAAGCTTCATCAAAGCCCCGATATTCTCTCGGTATATGCCCATTTTGCCACGATCATTGGAGAGGAAGATTATTATTGTTCATTCGGAATGAAAGCCTTTGGGCTTCCAGATGCCGTGACACTTAACACAATGAGTCCGAAAGAGGCGGCATCTTTACTTAACACATTTAATTATTACCATCTAGGTGAACGGCCTCTCTTTACAACTGGCGAAACCTTTAGCATACAACAAGATGCCCCCGACTTTATATTGACGGGCCTTCAGGACTTTAGATATGAAGAAGACCATCCCTTCTACAACCCGTTTGGATTGTGGAATTTAGGGACAAGTAAATAGAGGAACGATTCGCTCCTCCCAGACTTTAGACAAATTCGAACTGCCCCGTAAATGATAGACACCAAACTAACATTTACGGGGTGTTTTTTATTTTAAAAACGTTCCGATTGATTTCAGAAATCCGCTCCCTTTCCGCCGACTGTCTGCCAAGCCTCCTCGGCGCAAGCGCCTGTGGGGTCTCAGCTAGCCAGTTATTCGGCAGGTGTGTCGCAATTTTCTTCCACCAATAACGGATTCATAAAACAATAAAAAAACATATAAAGCGAGTGCCTGGAGAGGAAATCAACGACCTAGTCTTAATAATCATCAGGAAAGAGACCATCCGAACTTCCTTTTTTAGACACTAGGGGTTCAACCGAATTTTTCACTCTTTTCTTTTTCATGTTCTTTCTTCACGAGTGTCATGCCGCTCGCTTGGTATTTAAGGATCTTTTGAATGACCGTGCCAAGATGTGCACCCGCTTCAACTGGCGGGATCCCGCCTTTATGGATGTTGGAAATGACCATCCTCTCTGCTTCAATTATGCCCAAACAAGGTTTATAGCAAATATAAGCGCTTAATGATTCAGCACTGACAAGACCGGGCCGTTCGCCGATCAACAGGACAATGACCTCAGGCCTAAGGATTTCTCCAATATCATCCATCACGGCAACCCGGCCCTTTTCAATATAGAACGGTGTACCTGCATCCAATTTTGCCGCTGCCAAAGATTGTCTGAAAGATAAATAGACGTCCTCCACATTCTCTTCGATCGCCTTGGCACTTAAGCCATCGGAAATGATGATTTGAACCGTTGGGGCCTTTATGCATTTTGCTTCGATCATTCGCTTTGCTTCGTCCGACAGCTTCCTGCCATAATCCGGACGCCGTAAATAGACTTCCTTATCATCGGCCTTCGTTTTCACCTTGAATAAATCCATGCGTTTCAATAGAGTTTCACTGACTTCACCATATACAGCATCAACGGCCGCCGCATGGTCAAAACGGAATTTCAGCCAGGAATCCGTTTTAGGACGTGTCCCCGATCTGCCTATCCCTATCCGGGCAGGGGTTTTCGCTATCAAGGCATCCAATTCTTCTTTATTATTCGGATCTTTCATTCCCATATCATCCACTCCTAATGGTTAAATATAGTTGGATCACCGGCACGCTTCGTTAACTTGCCGTTTTCCAGAATCCCCATCTTCACCAGCCAAGCTTCATATAATGGGGCTGGCCGCTTATCCATCGTTTGTCTCAATGTCGCAATATCGTGATAACTCAAAGACTGATAGTTTAACATGCAGTCATCCCCCATCGGAGTTGCGATGATGAAATTCACACCAGCCGCCGTTAAAAGTACACCCAGGTCCTCGATATCATTCTGATCCGCCTTCATATGATTCGTATAGCAAATATCCACTCCCATCGGCAGACCATGCATTTTTCCCATGAAATGATCTTCCAACCCGGCGCGGATGACCTGCTTGCTGTTATATAGATATTCAGGTCCGATGAATCCGACGACCGTATTGACAATGTACGGATCAAAATAGCGGGCAAATCCATAGTTTCTGGCTTCAAGCGTCACCTGATCGATTCCGAAATGCGCTTCCGCCGATAACTCCGAGCCTTGCCCCGTTTCAAAATAAAGATGCTGCGGACCTGTGCCGGTCCCATGAGCCTTTGCCACCTCGTTGGCTTCTTCGAGCAATTGAACGTCAATTCCAAAAGAACGATTGGCCGCTTCCGTTCCGGCTATGCTTTGAAAGATCATATCAGCAGGTGCACCCTGCTGTACTGCCTTCATTTGAGTGGTCACATGTGCAAGTACACAATTTTGGGTCGGGATGTTCCACTTCTGGATTACGTCCTGTGTCGCATGAAGCAGCCGCTTTACGCTTTCGACTGAATCATCAACAGGGTTGATTCCAATGAGGGCATCCCCGATTCCATAGGAGAGACCTTCTTTCAAAGATGCGAGCATGCCATCCACATTGTCAGTCGGGTGGTTAGGCTGAAGGCGCGAGGCAAGCGTTCCCTTGTATCCAATCGTACTATTATTCTTTGTGAGCACTTCGATTTTATTGGCAGCATGGATAAGGTCAAGGTTCGACATGATCTTGGCTGCCGCAGCAATCATTTCACTATTCAGCCCCCTGCTTATTCGCTTTAAATCGTCACCTGTCGTTTCGTCACTCAAAATATATTCACGAAGCTCGGCAACGCTCCAATTCTTCACAGATTGATAGATGGCTCCATTGATGAGACCATCTATGATCCGTGACACTTCATCCTCTTCCGGGGAGAGTAAGGGATAATTCCTAATGTCCGCCAAAGTCAATTCGCTAAGCACAGCTTTCGCCGCAATCCGTTCTTGGACAGAATCCGCCGCAATTCCCGCAAGCCTATCTCCTGATTTCTCTTCATTCGCTTTGGCCAAGACTTCTTTCAACGATTTGAATTGATGGATTTCCCCAAAGTATTGAGTAGATAATTTCATCGTATAATCCTCCGTTTCTTAGTTGTGGAAGGTCAGTGTTTTTACGACAACCGGAACGACCCCTGTCCGCAGCAGCCTTCCTATATCTAAATAATCCCCATGTTCCACTTGTGTCTGATCAATGCAGATGACCGGCAAATCTGGTCGGTTCGCTAGAAATGTTTGACCAAGCACCTTCCCGTAATCACTGTCCATCACAATTATCAGAGGTTGCTGCTGATTCGGTTTTTGCATCAAAGCCTCGGTAAATTCGGCTGCAAGCTGCTGTATGTCCCGAAAAGATAGATAAGGTAAATTCGTTAAATAAAAGGCAAAATTCAGTCCTTCCTTTAGTGGATCGTATATCGTTATCGCATCCTGAACCGATTGTGCCATTGTCCCGGTTCCATCATCCAGCACGCCTTGAAAATCGATGCGGTAGACTGGGATATTACGGACTGGCAGATGAGAATCATTCACCTCGATGGTAGCACCGCTGATTTCTGTTGTATGCGTGCCTGCTCCTAGAACAGTCGCCCGAACCGTTTCAACGGGCTGTTCCCACTCCCATGCAGCCAATACTTCATTTTCCTTTATAGAGGTTGCAAGCATCATGCCGATATCCTGAAAGCTTTTGTCTTCCCGTTCTTCATGATAGATGCAATCACTGACACCTCCCGAGAACATCAACACATCTATTCGTCCTGTCCAAGATGGCTCCTTCCCCACTATTAGAAGTTCATCTTCTTTTGTGAATGAACCAGCCAAAAACCTCGAAAGCACCTTAGACATTTCATTTGCGATGATTACCCGATCAACATTCAAAGGTGAATGCCCTTTTGATTTCAGCCATTTTCCTATTGAGGGAGCAACCTTCACCTTCGCTCCCTCCCATTCCACCAAACGGCCTCCTATATGCAGTGTGCAAGTTCCGCAAAGCATACCAGAACGGTATACGGCAATATTCGCCGTTCCCCCGCCAATATCTATATTCGCTATAGTCTTTCCTGTCTCGATCGAATGTTGATAGGCACCAGATCCCTTTGCGGCAATGATTCCCTCCAAATCCGGACCAGCTGCCGCTACAAGGAATTCCCCTGCCGCTTTGGATAACCGGTATACCATTTCTTCTGCATTTTGTTTGGTTGCCGTTTCACCTGTGATGATGACGGCCCCTGTTTGTATGTTTTCCATCGTGATCCCGGCTTGATGGTATTCACTTTCCACCATACTTTGAACAGCAGGTATATCAATAACCGTATCGGATAAAAGCGGGGTCTTGAAAATGGGACTTCGATACAGAATTTTCTTATCGGTAATTTCTATTTTTGGCACCTGTCCGCCACCCGCAACATTCCTAAGCGAAAGCTCGCTGATAACAAGTTTCGTCGTACTAGTGCCAATATCGATTCCTGCACTGATGATTCGTTCCGTCTGTTCATTCATTAAATTCACACCTCAGTTTTACACCACTTGGATTTCATCGCTATCTTCTTCCTGGTTATTCGTTTTATATTCATTTATGCCGATGACTCCCGCTGCACGATCTTTTTCCTCCAATTCCAAAGCTTTCGGAACGGACAGCCAGTAAGCAAGACCGATTCCAATAGCGCCGGCAGATAGCTTGCCTACTATGACGGGTAAAATTAAGGATGGCTGAAAGTTGGCTGTGAAAGATAAATGATCGCCTAATAGGAAAGCTGCACACACAGCGAAGGAAATGTTTATGACCTTATCCTTCGGAGGCATATCTTTAACAAGTTTGAACATCGCCAATATATTGGCTACCGTGGCTAATATCCCTGCACTCCCCGCTTTGCTCAATCCGATTTTCCCGCCCATCACTTCAAGCGGCCTGCCTGCATATTTTTGAATCAAGTAAATCATTGGAAAAGCACCTGCCAGCATAATCCCGATATACCCTGCCGTTTCCAGGGCACGGAACTGATCCGCCTTATCGGCCATGATGGGATGGAACCCCCAAGCACCAAATACATTGGAAAACAGTCCGGTGAAAATCTCCACGATTGAAAACACGAGTACAAGTTTAATCGCGGCATCCAATATTTTCCCAAACCACATGAACCCTTTGATCATCAAATCCGGCAGGAAATAAAGACCTAACGCAAGCAGCACCACAAAAATAAGAAGTGGAGAAAGATTCAAGGCAATTTTCAAATAGCTCAACGCGAATTCGTGTGTAGAATTCGCATTCGTGGAAATCACTTCGCGAATTTTCGAATTCGTTGCCACCACTAGCACGCTTGAGATAAAGGCGCCAATGGGAATCGTCAGGATCCCTGACATGACACCAAGTGCCATGTATTTATGATCACGCTTCTCTAGCATGGCAAGCCCCATTGGAATCGAGAATACAATCGTTGCTCCAGACATGAATCCGACAATCATCGCCATGATCCAGCCTTCATATGATTCCTGCAGCTCGGCCGCCAATTGATAGCCGCCCATATCCGTTGCCAAAATCGTTGTTGCAGCGAGTGCGGGATCTGCACCGATCGCCGCGAAGATCGGTCCGCATACTGTATCGATGAACCATGATAAATAAGGGATCGAGGCCATGATTCCAGCTGCCGGGATAAATATATGGCCAACCGTATGCAAACCTTCCATGAACTGTTTGCCCAAGCCTTGCTCACTGTCTTTAATCGATGCCATTGCACCGACAACGGCACACACCATAATGATATAAATAACGAATTTACCTACCATCTCCATACATATTCCCCCTGAATTACGATTTGATTTGGCCTATCGACTTTAAAAAAGGGTATAAAAAAAGACGCCTCTTATAGCCCAAACTTTGGTTATTTCAGTAGAATTGCCTACCTACAACCAATTTGGTCCATCAAAGCGCCATTGCTTCATCTATTCACTTGTTTTTGATCCTTTGTAACAATTAGGCGTGCCACTGTCTCCATGGAAAGCTGCTTATCCATGCTTAGCTTTCTCAGTTTTTTGTAAGCGGTTTCTTCCGATACATTCTTCATTTTCATGATAATTCCTTTTGCCTTTTCAATGACTTTACGATTTGTGAGCGTTTCATCCAATTGGGCATTTCGTTCCTGATACTTTTTTGCATTGGCTGCTTGCAGTAAAGCTATCTCCACTGCGGGAATCAAATCCGCCTCCGTTATTGGCTTTACAAGATATCCTACGATATTTGCCCGTTTCGCCTCGTCGATATATTCACGCTGGCTGAATGCAGTTAAAAGCAGGACCGGTATCTGAAAGGTATTGGAAATCACCTCGCTAGCCTTAAGCCCATTCATTTTAGGCATTTTTATGTCCATCAAAACGAGATCCGGCTGCAGTGCATGTGCCAATTCAATCGCCTTCTCGCCGTCACGTGCATGTCCAACCACATCGAAGCCTGCATCCTTGAGCATAATCGTTATATCAAGGAGAACGATCGATTCATCTTCCACGACCAAAATCCTCTTGACCACGTCTCCCACCTACCTCTTGTATGGAAATCTTACAGAAGCCAGGGTACCACCTTTAATCTGGCGAATAGAAAACTCCCCTTCCAAATCATTTTCCACTGTCATACGGATGATATCCAGCCCCAAAGAAGGTTTCACTGCCGGCGAATATCCGATGCCATCATCCTTAACTTGAATCTCCAATTCAGAACCATCCTTGTGAAAGCATACA
Source organism: Peribacillus sp. YIM B13481 (assembly GCF_042787985.1). Lineage (NCBI taxonomy): Bacteria > Bacillati > Bacillota > Bacilli > Caryophanales > Bacillaceae > Peribacillus > Peribacillus sp. YIM B13481. The sequence goes on along the minus strand of NZ_JBHZPE010000056.1, from coordinate 11,030 downwards.
GTAATCTTCCCATCCGTCCCTTCCATGAAAGCATGCTTCACACAATTATGAATGAGCTCATTCACCACCAGCGCGACGGAAATGCCGATGTCGGAATCAATGGAATGAAGCTCCCCCGAATATTCAATGCTTATGACATTACGGGCATGATCCTCCGTACAAACAATCATATCTCCTATTTTCTTAATGAGCTCCAATAAATCCACGTGGTCGACATGGCTGCTTGCCAAAATGATTTCATAAACCGACGATATGCTTAACACCCGGTTCAAACTGACCAATAAATGGGGCTTGCTTTCTTCTGGGGCCCCTATCCTCATTTGCAGCCGAAGTAAACTGGCAACAGTCTGCAAATTATTCTTCACCCTATGATGAATTTCACGAATGGCTACTGACTTGCTAATCAGCTCTCTCTCTTTATCCCGCAGTTCAGTCAGATCCCGGATGATGATGAACGTTTCATTGGCATTCTTGTTGCCTAAATGGAACTTCCTTATTTGGAAAATCTTTTTACCAATGTTCAGTTCCATCATTAAAACCTCTTCTTTTGAAGCAAGAACATCGGCAAAGCCTGGAAAATAATTTAAAATGGAGTCCCCTAAGACACAGTCGGTCAAACATATTTCCGTTACTAAATTAATGGCGGCGGGATTCGTATAGACAAGTCGGTTCTGGCTATTAATCAGGAAAATGGACTCTTCGATAAATTCGGGAACTAAGGAATTTTGTTGATCTTGCCTTCCAAACTGATTAAACGTTTCAGGTTCTTCTTGAATCACCTTCTCCATGATCAAAACGGCTATGACCCGATTGCATTCCCCCTTGACCGGAACGACACTTTGCTCCACCATCGCTCCCTCTTGAGTCAATGCTCGATTCACGAACATGTCCTTTCCGGTCCGCAATACATAAAATACTGCCGGCTCAAAAGCCTCATAGGCAAATTTCCCGACAACCGGATGATCATAAACCGATTTTACGGAATGTGCGCTTGCCTCTGCCACGACTATGGCATGCTTCCCTTCAAGCACCGGACAATCAATAAAGACATTCGCTTTATTCAAATTGGCTATCAACGATAAATTCGCAGACAAGTTTTCAAGAGTTTGAATATCCTTGTCCAGTAAATGAGTATGCATCTCACATAATTCTCGGACAGCAGTTGTCCGTTCCATAGGCAAAACCCCAATAAACGTTTATTCATGGATATTATTATTGATTATTATAGTTACCGCCCTTATTTTTGTCAATATTCAAAATATTCAAATGTTATGTATTCTAACATTAGATAACGATATTTAAATAGTATTCAATTTCATGGCCACCATTGCATTAGCAGGAGTCGCCTGGCAAAAATGGATCCGCTTTTACCCCTTGTTTTTTATCCGGTTCCTCTTATCTGGCGCTTTCTTATCATCGCTCAAACAATTCAATGGAATGGTTAAATTCAAATGAAAGAAATACTAGAGCAACTTTCATCATTACGTTGCTTTAATTGAATAAATTAAACGCCCTACTCGTCTGACCCGTAACCCATTGGGTTTGTTTACTCACTAAAAATGAAACCACATTGGCAATGTCATTCGTTTCACCTAAACGTCCGGAGGCATTCATTTTTTTCATCCCTTCAATTTGCGGCCCTACATAAACAACTCTGTGTTAACCGGTCCTGGAGCAGTTGCATTGATCGAAGCCTTGTTGATAAGCGAAGAATGTCCCCTTCCATACTCATGAATTTCACCTCTTTTGGTTATAGTAAAGAAGAAAATAACGGAGGAGGTCCATTCCATGAAAAGTTCAAAGGAATTTGTTGAGAGCATTCAAGAGCAGCAAAAAAAGGAAGAAGGCAATTTTCGCCGCCAAGGTAACGGCAACCCCGCGCAGAAATTACCGAATAAAAAACATTAATGAAGCCCATCACCAAAAAATCCCCGCCTTATATTAAGGCAGGGATTTTTTTCATTCCGGTGTACTTTTTTTCTTCTTCATCACTTCGATTTCTTTTGAAAATGTGTCTTCTATCTCCTTTTTATTTCCATATAAAAAGAGGTTATCCCCTAATTTAATTTTATACTCATATAACTCTTTCCTGATTTTCACTTCTCCGCTTTCAATAAATAAAATATTGATGTCCGCTCCATGTGGTATGACATCAAACACTTTGACATCAATGAATTCGGAGTCCTCATAAATATCAATCTCCATGACCACGTCTTCATCTTCTAAAAATAGGACCTCTTCTATCGGATGTTCCCATAATTCATAATGATTGTACATCTCACTGCGCATCTTATTCGATATTCTATTATTCAGGAACGGAGTTTTCACAAAAATGGCTAAAACCACCAATATTCCAATAATGATGCTTAACTCCATCAAACGAAGGTCATCTGTAAGCAATGTACTAATCGATGAAATGATGACAGCAAGTGAGAAGGCACCAAATAAAATCAAAAACATGCTTATTTTCCTTCGAACGGGATGATCAATAATGGATTTTGACTCGTCAGTTGTAAAACCGGTACCTGTAAGCATGGAGATAACCTGAAATCTGGCTACAGTGCTTTTTAATCCAGTCAATTTCAACAAGGTAACCGATATTTCAATAACAAGAACAATAATTATAAAATAAAGTAGCATAAACACTAAATTCATCAAAATGATCACTTCCTCATCTATGGTTTACCCCAATCCCGTCAAAGAAATCATTCACTTACTGCGAAGAACTGGCATGACAAACAAAAAAACACAGTAAGATCCAAATCTGAATCCTACTGCGTTTATCAATTTATCAATCAGCATCTATCATAACTTCCAATTTCATTATTATTATTATGTTTCATATCAAATGGTCTTCAGCAGTAGTTTTTTTAACAGCGGTGTAAATTGTTCGGGTAATTCAGCTACACTCGGAATCATTAACCGTTCTTTGCCATAGATGTTTTTCATCGTCATTTCTTCACTTTCATCTACGCTGCCATCCGCTAAAAACAGGCCTAAAACTTCTATTCCTTTTTTCCTTGCTTCTGATACGGCCAGATGTGTATCGACTATTCCATTTTGATCATAATCGGCAGCTGCCGGCTCACCATCGGAAAATACGAGCAAGAAACGGTTTTTTTCACGTCTCTTTTCCAATTCCATTGTGGCCACCCTGATACTGTATCCGTCCCGGTTGTCTTCCTCCGGTTCAAGCTGCATGATTTTCGCTCCTGAATTCAGATAAAAAGAATCGGAATGGGACTGGATTACATGGAAGTAATTCGGCTGATATCCTTCTCTCACTTCATTTGCATCTTCCCAAAAACCTACGATCGAGTGGGGGATCCTTAATTTTTTCAGCACTTCATGAAACAGGACGACCCCCCGTTTCGTTTCATCCATCTTGTTATGCATTGAAGCCGAGCAATCGATAAGCAATGTGAATACGGCATCCATTTCATTTGAATCCTGGTTCTTTTTATAAAAGACCCTTGGATTTTCTTCAAGTACAAGCGGCAGTAATTTTTTCGATAAACGACCAAAAACCAAATCTTTTCTTGGTGCATTCTTTTTATTTTCCAATGTCTTTTCAATTGTACTGGAGAGTTTTCTCTTAAACGGTTCGATATCGGCAACAAACTCACGGTAGCGCTTCTCCTCAGTAAGTGTTGGTATTTTGGCTTCTTTAATTACCTGAACGACGTCTTTATTTTCTTCACCAAATGGATGTTCACCACTTTTGCCAATATTCGTTTGTTTCTTCTCTAGTGTTTCCTGCTGATTGTATTCCTTTTGTTGACTTTCCCCTGATGAGCCCTGAATCGAAGCCAGTGCTTGGTCGGCATCTTCCGCTTCACGCGCACCTCCGCCCATCAGACTTGTTTTCGTTCCTTGCTCCAATTCAAATTGAAGAAAGGTCGAATTATTCTCGCCGTTCTTATTCTCTCGATGCCAAGTCGAGAACTTTTCATCAATGAACTCACTTTTTTCTTCGTCTACATCTTCTGTATCATCGTTCAACAGATCATCATTTCTAGTCAGTTCATCAAATAAGGTATTTGCTGTATACTTCTCCACATTTGCAATTGGGAAGATGAAATATTCATTCATCGTATCCTTGTACTCATCGTTCACACGAAATACGATTTGCTCACAGATCCTCGTGATATCACTGGTGTTATTGGCTTCAAAGACCGAATGGATGAAAGGTTTGATTTTCTCCAGTTCTTCCAGCTGCCGTACATTGGCCCTGGGGAAAATCGGGTCCGGCCTGTCGGATTGAAGCAGTAAATATATGAGGCAGTATAATTCATCCAGTGCAAAACTTCTTGTGACATTCGTTGCTAATTGGCTTTCGAAATATTGTTTAAGGTAAGCCCTCCTTACCGAAAACCATTTTTTCGTGCCTGGCCTTTCTTTTTTCACCAATTCTTCCAACCGCAAGTCTTCCAATATAGCGAATAATTGGGCTGCAAACTTCGGAAGCGAACTTTCCCCGATGATGTCCTGGTACTCCTTCATGCTCTGGATTGTTGAATGATGCAGCGTACCTATCGTCCTAAGGAGCACGTCTGTTTTCAGCCCGGCTTCCTTCACTTCCTTATTTCCGTTTTCCCAAAAATGGCTGGCTGTTACCTTATACTCGATCAGATCAATGAAAGAGCCATAATTGTATTCGAATTCCAGCTCAGGAATGCCGGATAAGACAGTCGAGAGATCCTGCAGCTGTAAAAAAAGGGCCGTATCAATTATTGAATCATTGAATCGGATATACTTCATGAGGCATTCTCCTAGTTAGAATAATGTGTCAGCCAAGTTCTTCACAAACTCACGCTCCCGTTCCTCGTCCAACTTATCCACAACGGAACGGAGAATTGCCCGTTTCGGCGGGATCAATACACTCAGATCGCAAGCATCGAGCAAAGCCCTGATCGATGCCGCATCTTCTGCCACTTTCCCTTGATTCACGGCATTTATCAAATCACTCGACAGTTTAACGAACAATTCAATGCTTCTTGGGTCCTTCAGCTTTGTATTGGTTTCTATCAATTGCTTTAACTGCTCCCCTTCGATATAAGGAACTTCAATGACGACAAACCTATTTTTTAGCGCTTCATTCAGTGGCACTGTACCGACATACCCTTCATTGATTGCAGCAATTACATTAAAGCCATCTTTTGCAGTGATGACTTCATTCGTGAACGGATTCGTTATCGTCCTTCTGTAATCAAGCACCCCATTGATAAGCGGCAGTGTTTCCGGCTTCGCCATGTTGATTTCATCTATATATAGGAAATGACCGTGAGTCATCGAATTGATCACAGGCCCAGGTACGAATTCTATCACCTGTTTTTCATCTTTATAAGCCAATGTCTTGAAGCCCAATAAGCTTTCGGCATCCAAGTCGACTGAGCAGTTGACACTGAACATTGGCTGGTTGAATAGATTCGATAATGTCTCGGCAAACTTTGTCTTTCCAGCACCTGTCGGACCCTTCAAAAGGATATTCTTCCCCATGCTCAAGGCCGTAATGGCATCTATCATCAACTCCATCTCGGGAGGCAGATATCCGCCGCTCCTTATCAATTCCTCAAATTGAGCAGGATTCTTTTTGCTTGCTTGTAATATATTTGCGATTTCTATTGGTAATCGATTAATCATTTTGTTCCTACACCCCTTTCTGAACATTTTAAGGCTCTTTCCCATTAAAAACAAACACTAAGGAAAAGAGCTGTCATCAAGACAGCTCCAGTTTGTAGACAAACTCGAAGTAAAGCAGTTTGCCTGCAGTTTTTTTATTTGAGAAACGTTCCAGTTGATTGGAACGGGTGTGCGAGACTTCTGCGGGAAAAACGCGTCAAAGGGAGGCCCCACAGGTGCAAAGGCGCCGAGGTCGGACCTCCCGCGGAAAGCGAGTGCCCTACGTTCCAATCAACAGACCCTCAAAAAAACGGTAGGCAAACTCAATTATTATCGAGTTTGCCTACCGTCTGAATAGCTGTCATCAAGACAGCACCTTTCATGATTTGAAGTTCATTCTCATATAGTTAATGAAGACCTTAATAGGCTTCCCTAGGATCCCTTTTCATCAGGCTTATCATATAGCCCAATAAACCGCCTATTATGGCAGGAATCACCCATCCTACCCCTACACTATATAGTGGAAGGTATTGAATGAAAAGATCCGAAACAGTTTCCATTTTAATTCCTGATGCCATTAATCCATCCATTATGCTGATGATGGCCGTTAATAACAAGCTTACAAAGTATACCTCCGATTTCCCTTTGAAAAAGGAATGGAAGAACGTTAGCACAATCAAAACGATCGCCACGGGGTAAAGCACCGTTAACACAGGCACCGTAATGGAAATGAGCTTGGTCAAACCTACATTGGCAACAGCTGCACTAAAAACGGAGAAGATGACGACAAATGATTTATACGAAATAACAGGCAGTATTTTATTGAAGTACGTAGAACAAGCCGTTATCAACCCAATGCTTGTAGTTAGGCATGCTGCGATCACAATCAATCCCAACAACACTGCACCGGCCGGTCCGAAAAAATGATGTGAGGCTTGAGCCAAAACGTCTCCGCCATTATCCAGATGACCCAGTTTTTCCACACTTGTCGCTCCGACATAAGTCAAGGCCGTATAAACGATCACCAACAAAGAAGCGGCTATTAAGCCGGCTTTCATGCAGAAGCCTAGCACTTCTTTTCTTGAAGTGATTCCCTTTTCTTTGATTACATTAATGATAATGATTCCAAAAGCAAATCCAGCCAGTGTATCCATTGTCAAATATCCTTCTTTAAATCCCTTAAAGAAAGAATTATCTGAATAATTTGCCGATGGTGACTGGATTTCACCCATTGGGTTAATAATTGCGACCACAATGAGGATCCCGATGAAAATCAATAATAGCGGTGTTAATATTTTGCCGACAACATCCAGCATTTTTGATGGATTGATCGATAATAAACAGGCAACTCCAAAGTATATGATCGTGAATACCAGCAGTGGTAAAAAACCGACATCATTGGAAAGGAAAGGTTTAATCCCTATTTCGTAAGATACACTCCCCGTTCTCGGAAGAGCGAAAAGCGGTCCCAATGATAAATAAAGAACGACCGTGAAAATGATGCCGAACATCGGGTGTGCCCTGCTCGCAAGCGATTGGACATCATTTTTGCCTGAAAAACCAAATGCCAATATTGTAATGAATGGCAATCCAACCCCAGTAATGATGAATCCTAAACTAGCCGACCATAAATTGGTCCCAGCGGATTGACCGAGCATGGCAGGGAAGATTAAGTTTCCTGCACCAAAAAATAAAGCGAAAAGCATTAATCCTGTAACAATAATAAAAGAAAGTGGTGCTTTCTGTGACATAATGAGGCCTCCATTGTTTTGATTCTCTTAAACGAAGAAAAGAGTTGTCCATCAATTTCCGATAAAGGTTAAATGAACTTCTGTCTATTCTACTTATCTGTTAACATGTACTTACATGAAACTATGAATTATACATAACTCTCCTAACTATAAAATCCGATGGAACGTTTGTCAAAACTATTTCATTAATTATTCGGAAAAATCTTTCTTTTCTTACTTCTTTTTATGAAAATGAGTGAGGCATTTAGATTCAGCAGAAAATTTGAGTAAAAAGTACTGCAATTTATTTTGCGAATAAAATGTTTTAATATTCAGATATTTATTAATTCTATATAAATACAAGAAAAAAGGAGAAGGAAATATGATTACTGAAAAAGAAAAGATGGTGAACGGGGAACCCTATATGGCTGCTGATCCGGAATTAATAAGGGATAGGGAAAATGCAAGAAAGTTAACCCGGTTATACAATCAGACAACCGAAAACGAAGGGGATGAACGAACCTCACTGCTGAAACAGCTTTTCGGTTCCATTGGAACAAATATATATATTGAACCCACTTTTCGCTGTGACTATGGATATAACATTACTGTCGGGGAAAACTTTTATGCCAATTTCGATTGTGTCATTTTGGATGTTTGTGAGGTGAAAATCGGCAGGGACTGCATGTTGGCTCCCGGAGTGCATATCTATACTGCCACACATCCGCTGGATCCCTTCGAACGCTGTTCTGGAGTGGAATATGGAAAGCCGGTTACGATAGGGGATCATGTATGGATTGGCGGAAGGGCCATCATCAATCCTGGCGTTACAATTGGGAGTCATTCCGTCGTCGCCTCAGGGGCCGTCGTAACAAAAGATGTTCCTGATGGCGTTGTTGTCGCTGGAAACCCAGCGAAGGTCATCAAGCAAATTGAAGGAATTGAATAGCAGAGCTCACTCGCCCCTGAGTGGCCCTGCCCCCATTTGTCCGTTAAATATTCCTCAATGCTTCCGCAATCACAGTATCCCCAGAGATTAAATCGAAAGAACGCTTGTAGGTATTTTCCTCGGTCAATGACGCAAAAATCGTTCGAGCCACATCTTCCCGTGAAATCGAACCCCTTTCCAATTCTTCAGCGGCAGTCACTTTGCCCGTTCCCGGTTCGTTCACTAGTCCGCCAGGCCGAATGATGGTAAATATTAAATCGCTATGTAACAATGCCCTATCCGAATAGTGCTTGGCCACATAATACGGTTTGATGGCTTCATTCCAGTTTTCGCGATTATTGGCCTGAAAAGCACTCACCATGATGAATCGGTCGATTCCCAAATTTTCTGCCGCTTCAATCGTTTTAACAGCACCATCCAGATCAATCAACAGCGTTTGATCAGCTCCGGTGCTTCCTCCGGATCCCGCTGTAAATACGATGGCATCACAGCCTTTTGCCGCATTCGCAATCTCATCAACTGAGCCCGTTAAGCTGACTACTGCAGATTCAATTCCATTTTTCTCAAAATGTTGCCTTTGTTCTTCTTTACGAATCATTGCCCTTACACTATGATCCGGGCTATCTTTTAATAAATCTACCAGGTGTTTACCGATCTGCCCATTTGCCCCAACTACGAATACTTTCATAAAGTCAGCTCCCATAATGGTTAGTTTGGTTACAGTTCAAATTATTTCATGTACACAGCTCATTTTCAAACAATCAGCCCGTCATACATTGGAAAAAGTTTGGCAACCAGCCATATATATTTTATAATAATGACAATACGTGTTCTTTAGGGACATAAAGGGGAGGTGTAAAGATGGCAATAAGAATATTAATGCCACCTTCTGCAGCGTCTCATGCAAAGCCTAGTATTGGAGGCGATACTTTGCATGGGGTTAAATTAAGCTAAACTTAATCGCCCGACTTATCATTTCTAATATTTGGCTTTGCACCTTATTTCATTCTTAAAAAAGAATAAGGGGCTGGCAGAAATGAAATATGTAAAAGCAACGGCCGTTTTGCCTGAAAAGCTGATCGTTGAAATTCAAAAGTATGTGCAAGGTGAAACCATATATATCCCTAAACCTGAAAAGGCCCATCACAAATGGGGAACCCGTTCGGGATCAAGGGAACTGATCGATGACCGAAATGCCACTATAAAATATGCATTCAAAGATGGTCATAGCATCCATCAATTAGCCGAGGAATATTTTCTCTCCGCGGAAACCATCAAGAAAATCGTTTATTCCAAATAGGATTGCATGTGTAGCACTGATAATGATATCAGTGCTATTTGTATGCCGAGTATGTTTCTTAGTCGTTTTCCCCCTTTTAAAGCAGATATGATTTCTGTAAAGTAAAGAGAAACGGTATCATGTGACAAGTATCGCGCAACAGAAACAGGAGTGAAGAAAATGGAACCTTTTATCAGAAGCGAGCAGTATAACTTCATTAAATCACAAACACAGATTCTCATAAATGGACACGCGACCGCCAACGATAAGGATGTGATCCACACCCTGAAAACAGTCGCAAAAGAAAGGGTTTTAAGCTTATTCAATGACTTGAGCGAAGAGCAAAAACAACTGCTGGATCCAGTGGATACCATTAAAGATCCCGCACAGGCCGAAGTCTTTCTCTTACAGGTAAAGCCATTTGTGATCCCATTTAAAGAAGTAACCGAAAAAACGATAAAAAAATTATTTCCTAAGGCAAAGAAATTAAAAGCCCCTTTGTTGGAAAACATGGATTTGAGAGAGATTTCATACTTGGGATGGGATGATGTCGGTTCCGGAAAAAAATTCATCATTGCACACCATCATAATAAACTCACAGGATTGCACGGAACCATTAAACCAACCAACAAAAAAGGAATCTGTGCCATTTGCAGTCGCTTTGAAGAAATAGGGATGTTCATGTCCGAAACAAAAGGAACCATCCAAGGGACATTCATAAAAAAAGGGAATTATATTTGCCTGGATAGTATGAAATGCAACCAGAACATAACGACTTTAAATAAAATGACCGACCTAATCGATCGGCTGAAATAATTAGGAAAAGCAATCCTTTAATGGTGAAGGATTGCTTTTTCAAGTTTGGGCTTTTACTCGAAAGTTTCGGCGTTTCACTCGTGAATTTCGGGCGTTTACTCGTGAGTTTGTGCGTTTACTCGTGAATTTCGGGCGTTTACTCGTGAGTTTGTGCGTTTACTCGTGAGTTTTTGCGCTTTACTCGTAAGTTTGTGCGTTACCCGTGAGTTTCGGGCTTTTACTCGTGAGTTTCGGCGTTTTACTCGTGAGTTTCGGGCTTTTACTCGTGAGTTTCGGCGCTTTACTCGTGAATTTCGGTCGTTTACTCGTGAGTTTCGGCGTTTTACTCGTAAGTTCGTGCACTTACTCGTAAGTTCGTGCACTTACTCGTAAGTTTTGGCGCTTTACTCGTGAATTTCGGCGTTTTACTCGTGAGTTTCGGTCGTTTACTCGTGAATTTCGGCGTTTTACTCGTGAGTTTCGGTCGTTTACTCGTGAGTTTCGGCGTTTTACTCGTGAGTTTCGGCCATTTACTCGTGAATTCCACTTTTCCCACAATAAAAAAAGGAAGCACCATATGAAGTGAACCCAAAAAGTTAGACACTTTATTTAATTAGGCAGCCTTGAGGGCATGAACCCGGTAATCTACCGGGCT
>NZ_JBHZPE010000055.1:0-25450 GCF_042787985.1 Peribacillus sp. YIM B13481 | reverse complement strand
CGGTATTGGACCTTCATTCTAAGAAAATAGTAGGGTATTCATTTTCTCGTTCAATGACGACAGAACTGGTCATAAAAACTTTCAATAACGCACACTTATCACACAAGCCCTCGGAGGGCTTAGTTCTTCATACGGATTTGGCTCACAATATACAAGCAGTGAGTTTACTCAACATATCCAAAACCATCATATTAAGCAATCCTTTAGTCAGAAAGGTTGCCCGTACGATAATGCCTGTATTGAATCCTTTCATGCTCTATTAAAAAAGGAAGAAGTCAACTACGTACAATATCTAGACTATCAAACAGCTATATTAGCAATGTTCCAATTATAGAAGGGTGGTATAACCGAAAAAGAATTCACAGTAGCTTGGACTATCAACCCCCACAAGCCATTGAAGATCGAATTAGGAATACAGTTAAAGATTTAACCTTTTTTGTCCAAAATATTGACTCAAATCCAAAAGTTTAAAATAATAGTAACCGCATAATGATATAAACATTGGTGTTGGAAGACACTGGTGTATAGCATTGCGAACAGAATTATTATAAAATATTTAAAGGCTAATTTAATTATCTCCGCTTAATTTTTAGAGTAAGTCACTAAGTATTTTTCAACCATATTATTCAAATCGTATTTTTCAAAATTATTTTTTTCCAATTGTTTTTCTTTCTTTGAGGCTTGTAATTTTTCAATTGTTTGATTTGTCTTTAATACTATCTCGTTAAGGTCATAAGGATTAAAATATTCGACATCACATTCCAGATTAGTAGTTACTTCTTTTAAACCATCTACATTTGATAATAAAGCAGGAAGCCCAGAAGCAAGGGCTTCAACTGCAGCTAAACCAAATCCCTCCCATAAAGACGGTAAAATAAATATGTCACTGCTTTTTAAAATACGTTCTACGTCACTTCTTTGTTTCAAAAATATAACTCTCTTATTTAAATTTAAATTTTCAACAAGTAATTTCAATTCTTCTTCTTTTTGTCCATGTCCAACTAATATCAGTTTTGCTTTAATATTAATTTCTTTTAAAGCTTTTATTATAATTTCTTGATTTTTAGCTTTTTCAAATCTACCAACACATGTTAATATGATTTCCCCTTCTCCAACTCCTATTTCTTTTCTTGATATTGGAATCGCATGGAAGTATTTATCAATGTCAACGCCATTGTGAATAATTAGAGATTTTCTTTTTGTTTTTCTTATCCATTGATTTAAACTTTCTTTGGTAGCCGTACTAATACATATAATTTTTGAATACCTTGCATACATTAAATAATCGAAAAACTGAAGAATCGATTTTCCTCTTCTGTTATTATGGGTACTATGCTCAGTGGTAATTAATTTTTTTTAGCAATAAACAAACTAGCATAAAGTTGTGCATAATACGTATGCGTATGAACTATATCACAGTCTTTTGTATGTTTATATAAATCCATTGCAATCATTGGGTTATACTTACTATCATAATTAAGCTCAATTAACTCTATGTTTTTGGTTTCTAAAATCTCAAATGGAACCCCCCTCCCTTTAAATAAAGTAATAACTTTAATAGTTATTCCTTTTCTACTCATAATATTAGACATTTCTGCAACTAGTTTTTCTGCTCCACCTGTATTTAGGTGACTTACAATGTGCGCGACAATCATTAATTTTCCTCCGATAACATGCCTTCGATACTATTCAAATACAGAGAATTAAAATAATCAACCATACAAAATTTCAAATTTTCAAGATTTATAAGTTTAATTAATAAGATTTGTCTCGATACCACATCATAAAATTATTTATACCATCCTGTATAGATGTTTCAGGTTTAAATCCTACATCATGTATAAGATCATGAACATCAGCATAAGTTTGATAAACATCCCCAGGTTGCATTGGATAATATTCCTTTATAGCTTCTTTCCCAACTGCCATTTCAATAGCTTGTATAAAATCTAATAATTTTTCAGGTTTATTATTACCAATATTATAAATCTTATATGGCAATTCTTTATTACTAAGGACAGGTGAATTATCTATAAGTCGTATTACCCCATCAATAATGTCATCAATATATGTAAAATCACGATACATATCACCATTATTAAATACTTTTATAGGTTTACCTTCCATGATTGCTTTTGTAAAAGAATAATAAGCCATATCAGGTCGCCCGTATGGACCGTAAACTGTAAAAAATCTTAATCCCGTAGTAGGTATCTTATAAAGATGGCTATATGTATGAGCCATTAGTTCATTTGATTTTTTAGTGGCTGCATACAAACTAACTGGGTTATCAACCCTATCTTCAGTTGAGAAGGGTATTTTTTTGTTTGCACCATAAACAGAACTTGAGGAAGCATAGAGTAGATGCTCAACTTTATGATGGCGACACATTTCTAAGATATTTAAGTAACCAACTATATTAGACTGAATATAGGCGTCTGGATTCTCAATACTATATCTAACTCCAGCTTGCGCAGCTAAGTTGATTACAATATTAATTTTATTTTCTTTAAATACTTTTTCTAAATAATTTTTATCTTCTAAATCAGCTTTATGAAAAACAAATTCTTCATATTCATTTAGAATATCCAAACGGGCATTTTTAAGATTAACATCATAATAATCATTTAAATTATCATAACCAATAACTTTACAACCGTTTTCTAATAATCTTTTTGAAAGATGCATACCAATAAATCCGGCTGCACCTGTTACAAAGTATGTTTTTTCGTTATCTATTGTTTTTAAACCCATCATTAAACACCTACACCATAATATTTAAATCCTTCTTCTAACATAACATTCTTATTATATATATTTCTTAAATCAAAAAAGAATCTTCCTCCATTTAGATTCCTTACTTTATCAAAATCAAGTGTTCTAAATTCATTCCATTCTGTGAGGATGACTGTTGCATCAGTATTTTCAATAGCTTCATAGGTATTTTCAGACCATATTATACTTTCTTTAATACCTTCAAGACGCCATATACCTTCTTTAAGACCTTCAGGATCGTAAACCTTGAATTTTGCACCGTGTTTTGCGAGTTCAGTTAATATTACAAGTGAAGGTGCATCTCTCATATCATCGGTATTAGGCTTAAAAGTAATTCCAAGGATAGCCAGAGTTTTTCCTTCAATATCGCCCATTGCATTAATAATTTTATTTACCATTTTCATCTTCTGTCTCTCATTTGCTTTAACAGTCGTCTCTATAAGGGAAATGGTTTCTCCATAATCCTGAGCAATTTTTGCAAGAGCCATTGTATCTTTTGGGAAACAGCTACCACCATATCCGGGGCCCGCATGCAAGAATTTTGGAGAAATCCTACCATCTTGTCCCATCGCTTTTGCAACTTTTTGAACATCCGCACCTACTTTTTCACAAACGTTCGCTATTTCATTTATAAATGTTATCTTCATTGCTAAAAATGCATTGGCAGCATATTTAATCATTTCCGCTGTTTCAATATTTGTTTCTACAAGAGGAGTTTCATTAAGGTAAAGCACCCTATATACTTCTTTCATTATTTCGAAAGCTCTTTGACTTTCGGCTCCAATAACAACCCTGTCTGGATGTGTAAAATCTTGTACCGCAGATCCTTCTCTTAAAAATTCAGGATTTGAAACAACATCAAAAGGATATTCTACTTCTCTCTCTAATAAGGTTGAATTAATCATATCTTTTACTTTTTGACCAGTACCTACAGGAACAGTTGATTTATCCACTATAACCTTATAACCATTCATATAAGTTCCAATGCTTTGTGCAACAGAGAGAACATATTGTAAATCAGCGCTTCCATCATCAGCAGGAGGTGTACCAACTGCAATAAAGATTACATCATTATTTTCTATTGCATGTTGAATATCAGTAGAAAAATCTAGACGCTTATAATAATGATTTTTTTGTACTATAGATTCAAGACCCGGTTCATAGATAGGAATAAATCCTTTTATTAAATCGTTTATTTTGTTTTCATTTACATCTACACATGTTACTGTATGTCCGAAATCTGAAAGAATTGCTCCAGATACTAAACCTACATAACCTGTACCTACTACTGCTATTTTGGACATTACCTGCACTCCAAACATATTTATTGTTTACAAATTTGATTTATTTTCTCCATATATGCATTAACAACTATATTTCTATCAAACTCTTTTTCCACTTTTTTTCTTGAATTAAGACCCATTTCCATTTTAGATTCATCGGATAATTGAATAAAAGTTTCAATCTTTTCAACTAAATCTCTAGTATTTTTAGGTTCGAATATATATCCATTCTCCCCTTCATTTATTGTCTCTCTACAACCAGGTATATTAGAAGCAATTAAAGCTCTGCCCGTTGCACCAGTCTCTAGCAATACATTTGATAAGCCTTCTCCACCATGCGATGCTTGAACAAGACAATGTGATTCTTCTATATAAGGTTTGACATCGGATTGATAACCTAAATATGTAACATAATCATGATTTTGATAGTTATTAATTTTTTCATGATAATGTGACTGGGTTTCCTCAACAAATCCAATTATATTAAATCTAACATTAGGATATTTGCCCTTTACCTCTTTTGCTGCATCTAAATATTCATCTATACCTTTATCTTTCATGATGCGTCCAATAAAGAGGAATGTTGGATCTTGATCAACCGGAAAATCTTTATACATAAACTCATTTAAATTAACACCTGATCCAGGTATAAGTTCATAGTTCCCTTTTATTGTCTTATTTTCTAGTAAGATATTCATATCTGATGTATTTTGAAAAAAAACACAGTATGATTTTTTTAGACTTACCTTGTACATTTTGGAAAGAAACTTTTTCAGTAGTGAATCTCCACTAAAACCACTGCCTAAACCGGTAATATTATTAATACAAGGTATATTTAGTAATCTACTAGCTAATCCACCATATAGATTTGGCTTAATCGTATAGGTTAATACAACATCAGGTTTAACTTTTTTTAATATTTTTAGATATTGTAAAATTAATTTAAAGTCTGTGATGGGGTTAGTTCCTCTTCTATCAATATTCGTTTCAATAAATTGGCAACCCCAACTAATCATAGTTTGAACTTTATCATCATCTTTTGGAAGAGAAATATACACTTCATATTCATTTCTCAACAGTTCTTGGATTAATTCTTTTCTAAAGTTATAGATTACAAAACCATGATTACCTAATAATAGTACTTTTTTTTTCATAATATTATTTTCCACCTAATTTCAAACTCTTCTTTATAGAACTTTCAAAATCAACCACACAATAATTCATTTCAGGAGAAATAGATTTATCATATATTTTATTTCCTAAAACTTTATTTATTAAATTCACTTTTTTTGATAACAATTTTAATACAGGGTTAAATAAACTAATAAAATATACCTTTTTCCCAAAACTTCTAGTCATTACATCGATAATATCCTTGGTGACTCCATATTCCTTGTTTTGTGGAAAAAATATGCCTTCCTTTTCCCCATCAAGAATCAATTTTAAGAACTCACACAAATTCTCAATAAAAATCATGCTTCTTTCATTATTTATTTTAGGGAATATCGGACTTATCTGAGCTAACTTTATTAATTTAGGAAAGTTACCTTTACAGTTTGGCCCATAAACCATAGGAGTTCGAACTATAACCGTTTTAAAATTCTCATCCATTAATTCTTGTATAGTAAGGTCTGCTTCAAGTTTACTTCTTCCATAAAAGTCTAAAGGGTTAGGTTTTGTATCCTTAGTAATAATTTTGTTCTCGCCAATTTTGGCATCTTCTCCATATATAATCATACTGCTCATAAAAATAAACTGCTTTACGTTTTCTTTTTTAGCTTTTTTAGCAACTTCAATCGCCAAATCTCTATTCACTTTTAAATATAATTGCTCTAATTTAGGATCAGCAGACACATGCGCAATACCTGCCATATGTAATACTGCATCATATTGTTCAAAATTTATTTGCTTCCACTCTTCAGTCTTAACAGCCAGTTCTTCGACATCATAATTATCCGGCCATTGATTAAGCCATTTAATTAAATTCGATCCAATATAACTTCCCTTGCCAGTTATCAGTATCTTTTTTTTTCTCATTAACAAAGTAACTCCTTATTATATTGAGAGTTTGTATTCATTGAAGCTTAGTTAGCACCCTCTTTGACACCCTGTGATTTAAGCACGCTTAGTAAAGTCATAAAAAAAACTTTCATATCAAATAAAAACGACATTTTTTTTATATATTCACCATCTAAAGCAGCCTTTTCTTTAATAGGAAGTTCATCCCTACCATTTATCTGTGCCCATCCTGTCAAACCTGGAGCAACATCATTAGCTTTATATTTATCTCTTTCTTTAATCAGATCATATTGATTCCATAGTGCAGGTCGGGGTCCAATTATACTCATTTCCCCCTTAAGAATGTTTAATACTTGTGGAAGTTCATCTAAACTTGTCTTTCGTAAAAACCTTCCAACCCTCGTTATATAGGATTCTGGGTTTTTCAATAGATGAGTTGGAGTATCTTTAGGTGTATCTATTTTCATCGTTCTAAATTTAAGAATATAAAACTCAGATTTATTGATTGCAATACGACGTTGTTTAAAGAAGACTGGACCTCTTGAATCTAACTTTATGCATACTATTAATATAATAAAAAAAGGTGATAATATTATTAATCCTAACAATGAAAGAATAAAATCAATCATCTTTTTTATATAATTTTGATAAACCATCTTATTTACCTCCTTATCGTCCTAATATATTTAAACATGAATTGAAAATTCATTTAACCTTTAACCTTTTGTGCATCTAATATTTCTAAATTAACGATAAAGTTTCATCTTGAAATGAAGGATTTTGAAGGGCAACGTCATATCGTTTTTTCCTTCAAAGTCATAAGCAAAAACTTGCTGTATACTGCTGAATCGCATCCGTTAGCTGGATTTCCCCTCCTGCACCAGCTTCTTGCTGATCTAGCATACTGAAGATTTCAGGAGTAAGAATATATCTTCCCATTATGGCTAAATTGGAAGGTGCTGACCCTAAGGCTGGTTTTTCTACAAAGTTTTCAACTTGATATAGGCGGCCATCTTGAAAAGCAGGGTCTATTATCCCATAGCGATTGGTTTCTTCAATAGGTACAGTTTGAACTCCGATAATTGAATGGTTTGTTTCCTCAAACTGATTAATCAGCTGCTTTAAGCATGGAGTATCACTCTGTACAATATCATCCCCTAAAAGTACGGCAAATGGTTCATCCCCAATAAATTTACGTGCGCACCATACAGCGTGACCTAACCCTTTGGGCTCCTTTTGTCTAATGCAATGAATATTAGCAAGGCTAGTAGGGTACTGTACCTTATCGAGCAATTCAAACTTTCCTTTTCCCTTTAGAATTTGTTCAAGTTCAGGAGTGAAATCAAAATGATCCTCAATCGCACGCTTGCCTTTTCCAGTTACGATTATTATATCTTCAATTCCTGATGCAACGGCCTCCTCAACTATGTACTGGATAGTAGGTCTATCAACAATTGGCAACATCTATTTTGGCATAGCTTTTGTAGCTGGCAAAAATCGAGTACCCAAACTAGCGGCAGGAATGATTGCTTTTCTGACTTTCTTCAATCATATTCCTCCTAATATCTATTTCGCTGCTGAGAAAGCTTTATTCTTTCTCCTATTAGCTAAATTTATAACGAATTCTTTCAGTTCCATTATGGAAAAATCATCATAGGAGTTTAAAAGATACTGTATCTCGTCTTCCTGTTCCAGTACCGCTTTTCCTATAAAGATCTTAGGGAACACAGCCTCACTATGAACCTCTTTCTCCCCTAATAATTCTTCATACATCTTCTCACCAGGTCTGATTCCAGAATATTCAATTCCAATATCCTCAATTGAATAACCTGATAACTGGATAAGATTTGTTGCTAATTCTACAATCTTAACAGGTTCACCCATATCAAGAACAAAGATCTCCCCACCTCTAGCCAAGGAACTTGCCTGAATAACTAATCTGGATGCTTCAGGTATAGTCATAAAATACCTTGTCATGTCTGGGTGTGTGACCGTTACTGGTCCACCTGCTTGGATTTGCTTTTTGAATAAAGGAATGACACTCCCTCTGCTGCCTAACACATTTCCGAAGCGAACAGCGACAAATTTTGTTGTGCTATTTTTAGCTAACTGCTGGATGATCATTTCAGCAATGCGCTTGGTCGATCCCATAACGTTTGTTGGGTTGACGGCTTTATCGGATGAAATCATCACAAATGCACCTACACCAAAAGTATCTGCCGCTTCTGCAACATTCTTTGTACCAAAAACGTTATTCTTAACTGCTTCACGTGGATTATATTCCATAAGCGGTACATGTTTATGTGCTGCCGCATGATAAACAACGTCAGGTCGGTAGGTGTCCATCACTTCAAAAATTCTTTCTCGGTCCTGGATATCTGCGATGACAGGTATGATTTCTATTTGATTTGCATAGAGCTTTTTCAGTTCCATATCAATCTGATAAATACTATTTTCCCCATGTCCAAGGAGAATAAGTTTGCCAGGTGAGAACCTGCATATTTGACGGCAAATCTCCGAACCAATTGAGCCTCCAGACCCAGTAACGAGGATGGTCTTGCCTGTTACATATTCAGATATACTGGTTATATCCAATTCGACGGGGTCTCTCCCTAGAAGATCTTCGACTTCCACTTCTTTAAACTGATTAACATTTACTTTCCCTACCATAATATCTTCAATCATCGGCATGATTTGTGTTTTGGCATTCGTTTTTACACATTCATCAAAGATGACCTTCAATTCTTTCTTACTTAATGAAGGAATCGCAATGACAATATTATCTATATGGTATTTTTCCACCATTTCAGGGATATGTTTAGAGTTACCAACAACGGGTATTCCTAAGATGTCTAACTTATTTTTCTTCGGATCATCATCAATGAATGCTACTGGTTTAAGCTCCGTACCATGATTATTAAGAAGTTGACGTACAACCATGGTTCCTGCCGATCCTGCGCCAATAACCAATGTGTTCCTGGTTTCCTTTTGATTATGTATCAAGCGGTCACGCAGCATTCGCCACGAAAAGCGGG
Source organism: Peribacillus sp. YIM B13481 (assembly GCF_042787985.1). Lineage (NCBI taxonomy): Bacteria > Bacillati > Bacillota > Bacilli > Caryophanales > Bacillaceae > Peribacillus > Peribacillus sp. YIM B13481. The sequence goes on along the minus strand of NZ_JBHZPE010000055.1, from coordinate 16,338 downwards.
AACCGCCAATAAGGATGACATGCATCATCCAGGTTAATGCCATGGCTCTTACATAAACATCTTGAAAGACCATTAACTGGATGGCGATAACTGTGATAACCGATAAGCTTACTGCTTTTACAATGGACAGTAATTCCCTAATACTCGCATATTCCCAGGCCTTCTTATACAGTTTATAAATAGAAGCAAAAAAATGATGGCTAATTAATAAAGAAACAGATGTGACCAAGAGCGTTGGTAATTTAAATATATTTAAATACGGATACAAGAATATAGAACTTACATAAATGGCCGATAATACTATTAAGGAATCTAAAAGCGCCAGCAGTGTTAGTCGTTTTCGGTAGGCCAACCACATTTCCCCCTTTAATAAAATGTCGATATACTCTCTATTAAATACAGTATTAATGATTGTATTCTTTTTCACATGATATTAATTTTTCATATCATGATGAATGATGCTGTCCATATTTCCCTTTTAAATGCCCTTATTGATCCTAATGACCATTTTGCTGTTTTTGAACTAGGAACTTTCCAATTGAAAGGTGGTTTATCCCTCTCCTATATAAGTCGTTCAGCAACAAAAAACCTAAAAACTATACATGGAGACAAAATTTTTTTATGATGTGTAGGCCTATTAATTATCTTTATCCTTATCCTTAGAAGATTCCAAATATTTTCTTTTTAAATAGTACAGGTTTATCAATTAAAGGACTTTGTCCCTTTATTAGCAGTTCAGCGTTTTCTTTGAAATAAAATGCACGTTCGATTCCATATGCTTTTGTAATGGTTTCATAGGCCTGTTGTAAAGTGAATCCTCTAGAGCCTATATTATGGGCATCTGTTGCAATGAAATGAGCACAATTATGTTCCATAATTTTTTTTGAAAAAGACTTAATATTCTTCCCAAAGAGTCCGATAATACTACCAGAGGTAAGCTGAGTTAAGGCACCCTCCTGGACCAAATCAAATAATAGTTTATGATTCTCGATCAATTCCTTATTTCTCTCCGGATGTACGATTATCGGTGTTATTCCTTTAAGCAGCAGCTCATAAATCACTTCTTGTGTGTATGCAGGAACCTTACCCGAAGGAAGCTCTAGTAATAAATATGTACCATTATCGTCTAACGTTAGGATCTCTTCTTTTTCTAGTGAAGTAAATATGTCCCGGTGTATTCTTACTTCTTGTCCGAAATGAATGGTTAGAGGAATATTGTCTTGTTGTAAACTCTCATTTAACCTCACTGTTTGGTCAATGATGTCACTCTTCACATTTACATATTTCCCATTTAAGTGATGTGGCGTGGCAAATAAATGGATGATTCCTGCTTCCGCCGCATTTTTTGCCATGATCAAGCTTTCCTTCATGTCTCCAGATCCATCATCAACTCCTGGGAGAATGTGACAATGTATGTCAATCAAATTTCACACACTTCCTTTTAACAAATTGGGATAATAGGCTTAATCACTAAGAAAATTGATAGGAATTAATACCCTGAATAATCGTAGCATATTAAACTTCCATTAAACAGGGTGTTATTTTGTCGAATTTTGTCTTAATTTCTTTAAGTTTGATAGTAATAATAATGGCTGTTATCCGTTTCAACGCCATTCAAAACGACTCCAAGCAAGGATGTATTAGCTTTCACTAAAAGCTCCTTTGCTTTCACTGCGCTTTGTTTGTTTGTCTTGCCGCTCGACACTACCATGATCACGCCATCACATTTATTGGCTACAATCTGGGAATCAGGCACTATCAGAACGGGCGGTGTATCAAAAATGATATAATCATACATTTGTTTAAGTTCTTCAATGGCTGTTTCTATCGCTTTTGAATTTAATAATTCCGAAGGGTTAGGCGGTATTGGACCGCTAGTCAGGATTTCCAGATTAGGCACATTTGTTTTCAAAAGTGCTTTTTCTATGCTCATTTTCTTGGTCAGGACACTCGTAAGTCCCTCTATATTACTAAGGCTAAAGGCATAATGAACGGATGGTTTCCTTAAGTCTGCATCCACAAGCAAAACTTTTTTCTCCTCCTGTGCCAGCACGATCGCGAGGTTTGCAGCTGTGGTGGATTTCCCATCATTAGGCTCTGCTGAAGTTACCACAATGGTTTGTATGTCTTTGTCCACAGCGGAAAATTGAATATTCGTTCTAATTAATCGATATTGCTCAGTGATAGGTGACTTAGGATTAGTCTGTGCAATCAAATTCACCTGTTTTTTATCATTACTTCTCAAAAATCCCGCTTCCTTTCAAATGCTTCTTTTCTGGGTTAGCCTTGATTATGTACTTATGAAATCTTTTGAATCGATCCAAGGATGGGCAATTCCAGGAGTTTCTCAATATCATCCTCGTCCTTGATCGTATTGTCCATATACTCAAGGAGGAATGCCAAACCTATTCCAGCCATCAAACCAACTACCACCGCAATAGCGATATTCAATAATGGATTAGGTTTTACAGGAGCGGGATTTTCCTTTATTTCTGCCTTCGCAAGTATGCTAACATTGTCGACGTTCATAATATCCTTTATTTCCTTTTGAAAAATTGAAGAAACCGTATTGGCAATTTCAACTGCCTTGGCCGGATTAGTATCTTGAACCGTTAATGAGAAGACCTGCGAATTTTCCTGGCTGTTGATTGTTATTTTTCCGCTAAGCTGATCTACGCTTTGGTCTAGTTCAAGTTCATCAATGACCTTCTCCAAAATGGCTGGGCTTTTTATAATCACACTGTATGTATTGATCATGTCAATATTAGAACGTATTTGAGTCGAGTCCAATTGGTTTTCCGATTGTTTCTGATTAACCAGGATCTGTGTTGAAGATTGGTAAACGGGTGTTAATAAGAAATAAGAAATTGATCCGCTAATCAAAGCGGCAATTAATGTCAGCAGCATGATTAGCTTCCAACGCTTCTTTAATGTTTTAAAAATATCTTTAATACTAATAGTTTCTTCCATTTCATCCTCCTGATATGTAAAAAATGACCTATTCCATTATAGCATAATATTACCTATATTTATGTATTTTCAAGGAAATTTACATGAAACTTACAAACTACTTTTTCTATGCAAAAGTAGTTTCATTTCCTGAATTTACCTATACCATATATATATAGGCCATTTTCCGGAATATTCCGACCTGAATTTCAATAAATCTAAGTATACACCAAATCCCAATCTTTCTTAGATGATTTTTCGGTTTTGCAAAAATTTCTTGAAATGGACCTAACTAAATGCCTACCCAAACAGGAAAATCCGTTTATACATATAATTGTGTCAAGTATTTTAGTGCCTAGTTATCATTAAAAAGGGAGAAAAAAACTGTAAACTGAAAGTAATAGTTTAAAAATCATTTATAACTTTCATTTTAATGGTTAGGTGTGGTCAATATGATAGGTTACCGAGTTAAGTCGCTTAGGGAAGAAAGGAAAATGTCAATTAGTGAACTCTCCACAAAATCCGGCGTTGCCAAATCCTATATAAGCTCACTGGAAAGAAACCTTCAAACAAACCCTACTATTTTAGTTTTGGAAAAAATCTCCAGAATCCTTTGTATAAAAGTCGATGCTCTGTTGAATGAACAGGCAGACAAGGTCATGGATGAGGAGTGGATGGCAATCATGCAGGATGTTATGGGGTCGGGGATATCGAAAGAGGAAATGCGCGAATTCATTCTAGATAGAAAGTGATGGCGTTAAGGATTGAGAATCTATGATACCGTTATCTTTTTGGTGCATAATTTGCAAAGCTTAAAATTGTAAAAGGGGGAAAAGTGGACATAGTCACTTTCCTCCTTTTATTACTATTTATTACTATATGTACTACTTCTTCAACTTAAAATATTATACCTCGAACCATATGTACTGCCCTTGGTCATTAGGATGGATGTTGTTATTAGTCAGTATAACAGCCAATCTCATATTTTTTTACTTACTACTTTCTATCTCTTTTTTACTATCCATATAAGCCCATTTATTGTGCAGGCTTTTCTCTAAGCGTCCTGCTCAAGCAATAGGAGAATTTGACTTGCATCATTTCCTGAATTACTTTTACACATCTCATACTAAGGATACAATATCCCGTTCTTGCGTAAGCGAATAATAATCTATAAGCGGCTGCATTTATTAATGTTTGGTCATCCAACCAACTCTTCAAGCGCGGCCTCTTGAACAAGCCGCTCGAAATCAAAAATGCTTGGCCACGCCCCTTTCTATTCCTTTTTTGATTTTGGAACCGGTTTCTGTACCTCCTCTTGAATCATTAAAGGCGGGAAGAATTCTACAGGAGACAATAAATGGGATTTACGAATTTTTAATGACAGAGATTTAAAAGAAATCACCATGTTTCACCAGTTCAGGTCATTACCCTTTAAGGTACTTCTGGAAATCTTGATTATGGGATATAAATCACAAGTACTTAACAAACCTATTTATCGGTTGCATGAAATGGATTGTAACAATGATGAGGACAATTAGATACCTTCCTAATGCTGAATCAGGTGCTATAGCGCAGTTGGATGTTAGGAATTGTGATAAGGACGGAATATATCTATAAAATTTCTATTGATGTTTGGGTAAAGTATAGATAAATATGGTAGGAATATTTAGTTAGGCCCTTACAGTAACAGAGTAGCATTCTTCTGTTTCTGAATTAAGTGACAATCGTGGAATTTTGGATTCAAGCAGCGAAAGGCATACCTAATTTCATATGAAAATAAGACAACTAACCTTTACACGCAATCATTGATAAGGGCACTTAAACCTATTTAAGATTAAACGTTTTTTAAAGTTTAGGATAAATCCCAAGCAGCTACAAGCATTTTGAAGTTTCATACACAAATTTTTCATGTGCAAGTTAAGATTTTTAGTTGTTCGAACGGGTAAAAATGGAAATCTGAATTTAAGGAATTCGGATAAAAATAAGTAAGTCGCTTTCAACAAAAGATTGTAAACATCGACGATTGAATATCCAAAGTGTGGAAATCTTTAAAGAATGCAAAGTTTGGGTTTTGGAATTTCATTATCAGGAACATCGTCTAACGCCATATTCATGTTAGCGGCGGGACTCTAACCAATAAAATTGATCCTGTGGTTTTTAAGGTGGTTCTCTAAACACTTAATCAAGGAGGCACAATAGACTTTGGTTCAAAGCCAGCAAATTTAACTATAGACAAAACTATAATAATTAATGGGCAGCAGTTAGAGACATTGTATACGCAACGTCGTGAAGTTCCTCAACTGGCAATCCAATAGAATCAGAATTGAATTGGTTTACTTTTGTTGGAGATGCTAATCGGTGTATTATTAAATAGTAATCGATCTAGTATCTAGAGGCTAGAAAAGAGAATTGAGGGAGTTTCAGCGGATGGAAACTAGTAGTAAATATGCTGATTTGAATTTATAATAAAGTCATTACTAAGAATTGGTGGTCTTATTATATTATGAATGTAAGCAAGGTTAATTCTGGATATCTGTTTTTCTTTTTAATATCAATTAGTATACTTACCCTATTTTTACCCCCGTTTTTCTTTCCTATTGCAGGAAGTATATTAACGATATATTTTGGCGAGATATTTCTTTGGTTATGTTTTGTTATTTGGCTGGTGGCAGTTGCTAAAAAAAGAAATTTCACTTTGAGTTGTATTGGGAAATACTGTTTGATTTTAATTTTCATTGGGATTTTATCATTGATTAACACAACTAATATTGGCAGATATTTAATAGGATTATCAACTTATATTGAAGTAGCGTTAATTGTATTAATGTTTACAGATATTGTATTCAATCAGAAATATCAGAGTAAGATAATTAGATATTTTAAGTACTCGGGTTGTATTTTATCCTTGTTTATTATTTCCAAAACATTATTTGAGAATAATGGGGATTTTATTCTTGGTAACAAAATAACCCTTAATATCGGTGCAAGTAATTATTTAGCTTCGATTTTATTATTACCTTTCTTTATTAGTTTAACGGCAATTTTCAATAATAAATTTTCTTTAAAGAATTTACTTCTCCTATTAGTAATCGGGGTTGCTATAATCTTTACTGCTTCTAGGACAGCGTTGTTCGTTGCAATAGTGTTATCAGCGACTTATGTAATACTTGATGTAATTATTAATAAAAATACTAGATTTACAAAAAAAGTTTTCTCTTTGATTTTAATCCTATTTGGCGCAGGGGTAATTTATTATATTGGAAAAGACTTTCTTACTGAAATGATTCAGAGTGGGCGATTTGATAACCTATCTGAACAATCTAATCTTCTTTCAAGATTCCAGATATTTCAGGAGTATCTCGATGCGTTCTTAAATCACCCATTCGTAGGTAACGGATTTTTAAATGTGAATGGTTTAAACGAATACTATTTAGCTCACAATTTTATTCTGCAAGTTTTAGGAGACAACGGCTTTATATCACTATTAATATATATAGGTTTACTTATAACAATTTATAGATACTTAAATAGCAGGTATAACGCTACTACAAATATTGATCTTAAATCATTTATACTTGGGTATAAACGAGGGTTTTTAGCAGTTTTAATTCACGGAATGTTAGAACCGAATTTTGGAACAAAGTTATTTATGATCTATATCTTTATTGGTTTAGGTATCATAATAGCCTCTACTACAGGTGAAGAAAGAAAAATAATCAATATGAAGAGGTTGCCTAATCAATGAAAAAGATTTTTGTAATAGTTCCTATTTTTATAGGTATTGTTTTAATACTATTTTTAATAAATAAATTTGAAATGAAAGATAGAGTAAGTGTAGAAACTTTTGGTTCAGAAAAAAATGACGCTATTGATGATACAAGGGGCATCCAAAACGCTATCGATTATGCTCATGAAAACGGATTTGAAGAAGTATTTTTTCCAAAAGGCTTATATTTACTTGATGCGATTAAGACCATACGATTAAAGAGTAATATAACTCTAAAATTTGATGATGGCACTGTCTTACAAGCTTTACCGAATGATTCAGAAAGTTATGAGATAATTAGTATTAAAAACGTTGAAAATGTATCTTTAATTGGAAAAGTGATTATTATAGGAGAAAGGAGCAAACATATTGGGGAAACAGGAGAATGGGGATTTGGGATAAGTATAAGAGGTTCTGAAAATGTATATATTGAAAACCCTACTATTAGAGATAATTGGGGAGACGGTATTTATATCGGTAGCACAGAAAGTAAAAATTACAGCAAAGATGTAACGATAATAAATCCGATAATTGAAAACAATCGGAGACAAGGAATAACAGTAATTTCTGCAATTAATTTAGAGATAAAAAACCCTAAAGTTTTTAATACCAATGGAACCCCTCCTGCTTTTGGAATTGATTTTGAACCAAACAATAAAGGTGAATATTTACAAAACATTAAGCTGATGAACCCTCTTGTAGAAGGAAACAAAGGTGGGGGCATTCAATTTTATTTAAAAAATATACAAAACTCTAAAAATCCAATAGATATTGAGATATCTGTTCAATCAGGTGTTAAAGATGGAATAGTTGTTTTAGAAAATGATAATGTAAAAGGTGAGATTAAGATAACTAATATAGATGATTAATACTAAGTGAGAATAACCGAAAAACATTCTAAGTCGCCCTTATTGGGCGGCTTTTAATTTATAATTACTAGATGTTTATATTTCTGAAAAATGTCAATGTAAAATCATGGAGGATATATACTTCCCAAGTAAAAAACTACAAACGTTAGCATAAATAGACCATGTTACCTGCTGAGACAAGCACAAGTTCTAACGCATATATTAGACTATATATGCATAAGGGGGTGCTTGTATGGACGAACATGGAATTACTTCATGGTTGACTGATAAAGCGAAAACGATTGATAAACTAAGAATTTTTTCAACTTCAGAATTAGGGATTGTTGCAGGAATGAACAATACTAACGAAATAAACAGCGCGATTGAGTTCATCAAATTAATGGGTGGAGGAATACTTAAATTTACCGATGATGCGACTTATATGATTGACGGAGCAATTGGTATTAACTTGAAAGATGATATAAGCTTAGATTTTTCAAGTGGGGCAAAACTAAAATCCATTACTAATTTAACAGGCTGGTATTCGGTAGTAAAAGCTGTAAATGTAAAAAATGTGTCACTTATTAATCCTTATATAATAGGGGATAGAGCTACACATGTCGGCACTGAAGGCGAATGGGGGTTTGGGCTTGATATAAGAAACTCTCAGAACGTTACGGTTTATAATGCCGTAATTGAAGACTGTTGGGGTGATGGGGTTTACCTAGGTAATTCAGGAACAAAAGATTACAATAGAAATATTACTTTTTTAGGAAAAACAATTATTAGAAACTGCAGACGAATAGGCATCAGTGTAATTTGTGCTCTGGACTCCTACGCTGAACATTTACAAATCGAGGGTATTTCAGGGACTCAACCAAGTGCAGCTATTGATTTTGAACCGAACCATCCGTATGAAGTGATTGACAATTTTGTTATAAAAACATTGACAGCAGTTCGTTGTGAAGAAAGCGCACTTTTCGTTTATAGTGGTAGCAAATTTGGTATCACTATAAACAATATTGAAGCTATCGACTGCATTATACCTACTATGACATTTAACGGATTTGTACAAAATCAAAACAGCGGATACATTAACATTGGGAAAATATATATAAATAAAATAGTAAATCGACCTACAATTGAATTAAACAATTGGTATGTTGATTATAATCCTATAGTTTATATTGACAACATAGTTATTGAGGATTGGGAAAATAGTTCACTTGCATTGAGCGATACATTCTACACTTATTTACGTTTAGTAGTATCAAAAGTTGATCCCGCTTGGCTAAAAAGCGGTGGGATTACAGTGGGACGGATTCATGTAAATAAAACACAAATGGCGAAAAAGTTCAGAAATTTCTATGCATCACTAGTAGGTGTAAAAGCGCCAGCGGGATTTAAGTTTGCAAACATTAAACTAGGAATATCCCCAACGTCATTACAAGGATATTCCGGATCCTGGTCGCATATGCCTTTAGAGCAAGCGACCTGCAAGGAATCCGTTTTAAACTCTGAACTTGACCGAATTACAAGGGTTACATCGACTAATTTTACCCCGATCAATTTTGAAACGGCTTATGTGGATATTGGCTCAGGAGATTTCGAGACAACCTTTAAATTAACTTTTGACAACCCTACTTACAAAAAATCTATAATGGTTTTTGTCAAAGATACTAAGACTACTTTTAATTTGTTGGACACAGGATTTCTTTCGGCAGTGACTTTAAATGGCAGAACTAACGGTATAGTAATAGGTGGAAATGGAGAGATTTCATATAACTTCAAAATTGGCGATAAAGTTATGTTTGAACGTGCCTTAGATGGAACCACTCTAAATATTGTTATACTTAAATCTATTATCCCTAATAAGTTAAAAGCTATAAAAACTGGAATAAACACAGATGCAGCAACAGTAATTAGCAATGTAGACTACCCATATCATATGGGACTATTCCACTATGACAGCGCCCGTGAAGGAAATGTGAATTTCCCTATAAGTTCAAGGGGATTTATCACACAATACAACGATACCAGTTTTGGTTCTTTTCAGATAGCCACATCAATAAACGATGAAAAAATGTTTATCAGAACTATAAACCAATCAGGTGTAGTGAGCCCTTTTAAACAAATAAGAACAGGAGAATCAGGGAATGTAACATATAGTGGAGATGGGTCAACAATAATAAAAACAATTTCTCATGGACTAGGTTCGACTCCTTCATATTGGGATGTCAATGTGGCTAGTTTAGATGCAGGGAATGCAGAAATTAGGTTTGTAACAGCAGATGAAACTAATATTACAGTTACATTTAAAACTGCACCAATAGCAGGGACGAACAATATAAAACTAACTTGGAAAGTTGAAACATGACAAACTGTCGGAATAAACATTTTTCAGAGGTATAATAGTAAACTTTAGCTCAACATATCATACTCCTCATGTTCTAAATTATTAATTTCTATATTTTCCCGGAATAACTACAACATTAATTGTAGATGTTACTTTAAAAATCTAGAAAAATAGAAATAGTCAAGTATCGTGACATCGCAATGGACTTTGTATTAGTTATCAACTCCTGAGCTTGGTAGCAAAAAAAGAGCAGGTAAACCGTATTCGAAAGCCATTAAAATAGGCAATGATTTTTTGATAGGAGCAAGAGTTACTATTCTTCCGGGTTTGACAATTGAGAATGGTTGTATAATTGCAGCAGGAGTTGTAGTTTCAAAAGATTGTAAACCTGAAGGTCTGTTTATTGGTTCCCTCCCAAGAGGGTATGGTTTTTTTGATGATGACGGAATTGTCACAGTTCGTATTTCTTATTATACCCCTATAACTCTCGCATTAGGAAAGATAATTTTTATAGTATTAATTGGAGTTAGTATAGTTTCATGGACACATTTTAGTTAAGTCCTTACAATGATTTTTGAGAGGATGTGTCCGTCCTGGAACGTAAGAATACAGGTAAAAAATATAATAATGAATTCAAGAAGACTATTGTAGATCTTTATCACTCGGGTAATTCAGTAAGAGAATTAAGTGGCGAATATGGTGTATCAGACGTAACTATTTATAAATGGGTTAAAGAATTTACCCCTATCGGTTTAGGGAATGAGTCTATGACTCCGAAGGAATTAGCCGCCATACAGAAGGAAAACCTTCGGTTAAAGCAGGAAGTTGAAATCTTAAAAAAGGCTATGGCCATATTCGCGAAAAAATAACCGAGACAGATCTTACCGAATTTATCGAGGAAAATAGGAATCTATACCCTGTACAGAGAATGTGTGAAGTATTAGAAATCCCAAGAAGCAGCCATTATCAGTCTCTTCAACTTGTCGTATCCAATCGCGAACAGGAAAACAAAGAACTAACGAATAAAATTAATCTCATTTACCTAGAAAGCAAGGGACGGTATGGTGCTCCTAAGATACATCAAATCCTATTAACCAAAGGATTTTCCCTCAGTCTAAAGCGTGTTCAACGCTTAATGAGCAAGGCGAGTATTCGTTCTATCACGAAGAAAAAATACCGTCCTTATCCATCTAAAGAAAAAGTTATTCAGTTAGATAATTTGCTTAAACGAGACTTTACCACCCAGACCATTAATGAGAAATGGGTAGCTGATATTACGTATATCCACACGTTAAAAGACGGATGGTGTTATTTAGCTTCTGTATTGGATCTTCATTCAAAGAAAATAGTAGGGTACTCCTTTTCACGTTCTATGACGACAGAACTGGTCATAAAAGCTTTCGATAACGCTCACTCTTCACAAAAGCCCTCGGAGGGCTTAGTTCTTCATAGGATCTTGGCTCACAATATACAAGCAGTGAGTTTACTCAACATAACCAGAATCATCATATTAAGCAATCCTTTAGTCAGAAAGGTTGCCCGTACGATAATGCCTGTATTGAATCCTTTCATGCGATATTAAAAAAGGAAGAAGTCAACCACGTCCAGTATCTAAATTACCAAACAGCTAAATTAGCGATATTCCAATTTATTGAAGGTTGGTATAACCGAAGAAGAATTCACAGCAGCTTAGGATATCAAACTCCACAAGCCATTGAAGACCAAATTAGAAATGCAGCAGCTTAAAATTCAACTTTATTGTGTCCAAAATTTTGACTCAAATCCATAATGACTTATTTTTAAAAAACAATTATTTATTTAAACAATCTTATGTACTGCAGGAAACTCTAATTTACTAACAGCAACAGTATCACGTTGACTTATATTTATTTTTAAAATTCTTTTTTAATAAACAGAACATATAAAAACTTCTCTCCCCTTTCAGATGATTTGTGATCAATTCATCTAAAAGGGGTGAATTTTTTAGAGGGATAAAAATGACAGCCATAACTAGTCAAAAAGGCGTGGCCAAGTCCACTTTATATTCCTTCTTTGATTTTTGAATCGATTTCAGTGCCAACCCTCTTTTGACAAATCGTTGTTTGGCGTTAGAAGTATTTAGGTAAGTCTCTGTGAGGATTTCAATATTGGCCTATATCTGGATTTTCAGAAAACTGAAGAAACTATACATAGATGAAATATCTTATGTTAATTTATCTTAAGTCTTGGACATTGTAACTGTAAATGATGATCGCAGTTTAAAAAAACAGTCGATAATACATGATAAAAGAAATCCATTAACGCCGTTGTATAGAACAATTTGGTGAATTCACATGAAAAAGCAGACAGACAAACTTCATGATAGTTTTTATAATTGAAAATTTGGCTGTCTATTTGGACGACTTTTTTCATTCAATAAAATAAAGAGAGTGTTAAAGGGCTAGAGGACTAAATCAGTAGGAACCCAAAATAAAAGGAAAAAAGCAAAGTTTGATCAAAATGTACGGCAAAGAAAATTAAATACTTAACCACCATTCAAAAATGTCCTTAAAGAAACTGTTCACGCCTCACCCTTATTTACATCCTAATACACTAGAGAAACGAATCCTCATCAACTTTTAACTCCATATAAAATATGTAATGGTTTTATTTGCTTTAAATAATGTTATTGTATTCGCTGTTTCCTTCTCTATTTTTCATAAAAAAAAGGAGTACTTATATTCAATTTTACTTATTAATCCTTTTACATTACAGGTAAGAAAATCAGTATAAATATCGTAGGCACCTGTACCTGCACAAACATGGCATTTTACATGAGTTTCCGGTATACCCTTTTGCATAAATGAAAAAAGTTTTCCAATATACTGCAGAATAATCCTCTCAAGTTATTAGTGAAATCCTGCGAGTATGCAAGCATTCTTAAGAAGTACTTAATTAACTGAGTGAGTTCATAAAAAAAATCAACAACACTTGTTAACAGAGCTAAAATTAAAAACCTTTCAAAAATGAACTATGCCCCATTTTTCGGACCGTATAAAAAGTGCTATGCGGCTTATAGGTAGTCCCTGCATACTTTAGTCCCCATTGACAACGACACTTATTGTATTCTTCAATAACTCGATCAATTTCTCCCTTCACATCCGTTAAATTAGTACATTTTTTATATTCTGCTATATCTTTAAAGTGACCCAAAAAAACTTTCCATCGCCGCATTATCCCAACAGTTCTCCTTGCAAGTCATGGATTGGGTTAGCGAAGTTCCTTCATTTTGTTATGAAGTAGCGGATGGTGGATGGGTGTAATGGAAGCCTTGGTCAGAATGCAGGATTGCACTCGGATGGAACTCGTGATTCACAGCCTGCCTTAGCTTATTTAAAGACGCTTAAACGTTATTCATATCTAATGATGTGGAATGATACGTAACTATTTCTTTTGTGGCCGCATCTTTTACGCATGACAAATACTTTTTGAGGTAGGTAATGTCTTTAAGCAGCATTCCCTCAGGCCCCTTCTGTTTGAAAAAGAGCTGCCGAAGCAACTCTCTTATTGAAGTGAAGGATCTGTTAGTATAAGAACTATTTTGCAATTATACTTACCGATAGATAACAAAGGTATTGTTCTCTAATTTAAATGTATGATGTAAATTATCGCACATTCAAAAGACCACCAATTGTGAAGTGAACCCAAAAAGTTAGACACTTTATTTAATTAGGCAACCTTGAGGGCATGAACCCGGTAATCTACTGGGCTCATTCGCGATTATGGCGGCTTTTTTCATATTTGCTTAATATCGGATGATATTGAAAGGCTTGCTGATGACATTGCTACTTCTGGCGGGAAAGTCAAGGGATATATGAAATACATGGGAGTAGGTTGCATTTATGAAATTGACTTTACCGGCCTTTTGTTATTTCGCCATCATAACAGTTTACTTCCTAAGATATTGGATTTTGTTTTCCGAGAGCATTGCACCCATTTTAACAATATCGGCAGAGCCTGTTCCGCTTTTCCATTTACTTTTGTTGTGTTGTATCGCCTTCTTTACTGTCGGTTTCACAGATGCTGTTTTATCCACTACAGTATTCGACTTTGCACAAAATCTCATTAAGATTATTTTTGCTCAAAAAAATCCAGCATTCCTGCTGGATACTCCAAAGTACAAATCACTTAACCAAATTCAATACTTCTAGAAGTTTACCATCTGAACTATAGTTAAAAGTGACCGTCTTATCATCATGAATCTGATAGCTTAAACCAAAAAACTCCCCGTCATCTGGAAATCTTTGTATAAATTCATCAAGTTGTTCGGAATTTAGTTTAACAACCATAGGTTTCTTCCTGCTATTTTGCGAATCTTCTACCGTCTCCATTAAAGTCTCTGTAAGTCTACCCATAATTAACTCCTTTAATCTCTCATTTCCCCATTGATAATAAACCTTATAAATGGTAAATAAAAGGTCCTTAATTAAAATTTCACATTAATGATATGAACTCTTAACAACTATCCCAAACACCAGACAATTTTACCATAATTCTCAAGTTTATTAATTAATTTCCATTAGAACTTCACGTTAAAGATAGGCTTTTACAACTACGTTTGTTACATGCAAAGTTAACTCCACTCTTCAGTAGAGGCAGGAACATGATCAAATGGCATTATGATATTAAGATTCAGACCATTATTGGCAATGGACTTAGTAATAGCTAACTTTTTGTCACCTCTTAGCACCTTCATATAAATTAGGTAAGATATAGAGCTAATATCCATCACCTAAAAATAAATTCCTCCTCGTAAGTCTATCCTCTTATTTATTTACATAAATATAACATTTTTATTATTTTTTACAAATTAAATTTTGTATTTTCTTAATATAAAGTGACCTCCATCCTAATTTTTTGTTTCTATTATGATTTTACAGACTATCTATTAGTCAATATTACTTAAATATAATGTGATCGCTTATTTTCTATTTCTATTCTTTATAGATTGTTTTCTATAACTCTAGTAAAATGAGAATGATAATTACTATCAATTAAGGAGAATAACTATTATGGGTGTACCCTTGCTAAAAGAAGAACTTCCGGTTGCCAATAAAATCTGGACACGTGATTTTGTGATGATTTTCTTTGCTAACTTCTTTGTTTTTTTATCCTTTCAAATGACTTCCCCGACCCTTCCGCTTTTTGTAAAAGAGCTTGGCGGAAATGAACGGTATATTGGGTTAGTTGCTGGCATGTTTTTATTTTCCGCTCTGATTGTCCGCCCCTTTGCCGGACAGGCCTTGGAAACAAAAGGTAGACGTTATGTTTTCCTGTTCGGTCTAGCCTTTTTGGCTGTAGCGATAGGCTCGTTTGGATTTATGATGAGTATTTTCCTTCTATGTGCAATGAGGATTGTCCAAGGGATTGGCTGGGGATATACGACCACCGCATCAGGTACGATTGCCTCCGATCTTATTCCAGCAAAGCGTCGGGGTGAGGGAATGGGATACTTCACTTTATCGGGTAATTTGGCGATGGCTTTTGGTCCGTCATTTGGACTTTTCTTAGCGGATGTTTTAACCTTTCAACATTTGTTTTTATTTTGCGGTGCATTAAGCCTGGCAGCTTGGATCATGGCTTCAACAATTACCTATAAAAAAGTAGATCCTCCTTCTGCCCCCGCTAAAACTAATAGGTTTGACATTTATGAAAAAAGCGCTGTTGCTCCGTCCGTTCTTGTTTTTTTCATTACGGTATCTTTTGGCGGGATTGCTACCTTCTTACCGCTTTATACTATCGAAAAGGGTCTGACAGGTATTCAAGGATACTTTTTTCTTTACGCTTTAGCTCTTATTTTTACACGAATGTTCGCTGGAAAAATCTATGATCAAAAAGGACATCAAGCTGTCTTCATTCCATCTACTCTTTTTATCGTAGCGGCGATGCTATTGCTAGCATGGATGCCAAATAACATGATTCTGTATATGGCAGCTATTTTTTATGGCATTGGATTCGGGGCAGTCCAACCGGCTCTTCAAGCATGGTCTCTTGAGCACGCTGCCCGAAATCGAAAGGGCATGGCCAATGCCACCTTCTATTCCTTCTTTGATCTTGGAATCGGTTGCGGTGCCATCCTCTTCGGCCAAATCGGCTATCTGTTTGGGTATATTAGCATTTACATAATGGCAGCTGTCTCTGTGGGGATTTCAATATTGGCTTACCTATGGATTTTGAGAAAAAAATAATTATATCCGGATTATAATATCCCACTGGTTTCCCAAAGCCCATAAATGCAGTAGACAAACTTCCTGATAGTTTATAAAAGAAAGTTAGGCCGTTCCATTTGAGCGGCTTTTTTGATTTGGCTCTTTTCGTAAAGATTGTTGTTTTTAAAACGAAACTATTTAAGGTTGATTGGAGCGGAAGTGCGAGACTCC
>NZ_JBHZPE010000054.1:0-26956 GCF_042787985.1 Peribacillus sp. YIM B13481 | reverse complement strand
TCGCGGGGTGGAGCAGTCCGGTAGCTCGTCGGGCTCATAACCCGAAGGTCGCAGGTTCAAATCCTGTCCCCGCAATCATAAAAAAAACGAAACTTAGGTTTCGTTTTTTTTGTTTTATCCGAAATTCAAATAATTTGTCCCTAACTTATTTGTTTCTTCTTTTGAAACAAGGTAAACTACATATAGAATGGTTTTTGTTCCATAACGGACATGAAATATAGGACGTTTTCCTAATAATGATAAAGGTGATTGATATATGCAACATTTTGAATGGATTTCTCAGGATGAGGAAGAAACAGCGCAATTTGCGCATAAATTGGCACAAAAACTTTCGAGTGGAGATGTACTGGCTTTAGAAGGTGACCTAGGTGCAGGGAAAACGGCATTCACAAAAGGGCTAGCTAAAGGGTTAGGTGTTACTAGAGTAGTAAATAGCCCTACCTTTACGATAATAAAGGAATACATGGGGCGATTGCCTTTATATCATATGGATGTATATCGGGTAAGTGAATCAGAAGAAGATTTAGGCTTTGATGAATATTTTGATGGTGATGGTGTGACTGTCGTTGAATGGGCCCATTTAATAAAGGATCACCTTCCTGATGAAATCTTGACCATTTATATTTATCGTCTTAGTGATACAAGCCGGCGTTTTGTCTTAGCAGCCAAAGGCGAACGATATGTAACGTTATGTAAGGAGATTATTTGATGAAGGTTTTAGCTATAGATACTTCGAATTTCACATTAGGGATTGCACTGATAAATGGGAGTCAAGTAATTGGTGAGTATACGACGAACCTAAAGAAAAACCATTCGGTGCGGGTAATGCCAGCAATTGAGACGCTGTTAAGGGATTGTGATACTAATCCGAAGGAATTGACTAAGATAGTGGTCGCTCAAGGTCCAGGCTCTTATACAGGCGTCAGGATTGGTGTGACGATTGCGAAAACCTTGGCCTGGACGCTTCAGATTCCGTTATCAGGTGTTTCCAGTTTAGAAGTTTTAGCAGCAAATGGACGTTATTTTAACGGGTTGATATCTCCCTTGTTCGATGCAAGAAGAGGGCAGATTTATACTGGATTATATGAAATGAAAAACGATCTGTTAAAAACAGTCATGGAAGATTGTAATATTCTATCCTCTGAGTGGGCGATGCGATTGAAGGAATTAAATCGTCCTGTTTTATTTGTTGGTCAAGATGTTGACATCCATCGGGATGCGATTACGGAAGCGTTAGGCAATTTAGCAGTATTTGCTCCGGTACAGTCGTTTAACTCAAGACCAAGCGAACTGGCCTTCATTGGTCTTCTCAAGACTGAAGTGGATGTTCACCAGTTTGTACCGAATTATATTCGCATGGCTGAAGCAGAAGCTAAGTGGCTTGAACAGCAGGGGAAATAAAAAGGAAAGCGACCGATTACTATGAGTAAAACATTGACGTTCCGAAAGATGAAAACGGAAGATATCGACCAAGTGCTTAACGTGGAAAAACAATCCTTTGCTTTGCCTTGGAGCCGGGAAGCTTTTTTTAATGAATTGAATCATAATCAATATGCTGTATACATGGTGATAGAAGATGAGGGGAAAATAGCTGGTTATTGCGGCGCTTGGATTGTCATTGATGAATCGCACATTACCAATATTGCAATTTTACCTGAATACCGAGGGCAAAAGCTTGGAGAAGCTTTGCTCAGGAAGATGATTGAAATCTCCATTGCAATGGGGGTGGTGAGGATGACGCTTGAAGTCCGTGTCAGTAATGCAGTAGCCATTTCACTTTATGAAAAACTAGGTTTCCAAAAGGGCGGAATCCGAAAAAATTATTATACAGATAATCAAGAAGATGCTTATGTTATGTGGGTGAATTTTTCATGAAAACAAATCAACTTATATTAGGAATTGAAACGAGCTGCGATGAAACTGCGGCAGCTGTCATAAAAAACGGAACAGAGATACTAAGCAATGTCGTGGCGTCACAAATAGAAAGCCATAAACGTTTTGGCGGAGTAGTCCCCGAAATAGCTTCCCGTCACCATGTAGAGCAAATTACGATTGTTCTTGAAGAGGCGCTGCTTCAGGCGGGTGTGACATATCAAGATTTGGATGCCATTGCCGTTACAGAAGGCCCTGGACTTGTAGGGGCACTATTAATAGGCGTTAATGCGGCTAAGGCTGTAGCTTTTGCACATGGAATCCCGATTGTAGGTACGCATCATATAGCGGGCCATATCTATGCAAATAGACTTATTCAGGAGATCCAATATCCTGCCCTTTCTTTGGTCGTTTCGGGAGGTCATACTGAATTGGTCCTTTTGGAAGAACCGGGTTCTTTCAAGGTGATAGGTGAGACGCGGGATGATGCAGCAGGAGAGGCGTATGATAAAGTGGCTCGAACCTTGGGGCTCCCTTATCCTGGTGGCCCTCATATCGATAGACTTGCACAAGAAGGTTCACCTTCATTGAAACTGCCTCGGGCATGGTTGGATGGCAGCTATGACTTTTCTTTCAGCGGGTTGAAATCAGCTGTAATCAACACTTTGCATAATGCAGAACAGCGCGGGGAAAAAATTGAACCTAAAGATTTGGCGGCAAGTTTCCAAGCAAGCGTGATAGAAGTGCTTGTAATAAAAGCTGTTAAGGCTGCCAAGGAATATAATGTGAAACAGGTATTGCTCGCCGGTGGAGTTGCGGCAAATAAAGGCCTGAGGGAAGCATTAACGGAAGCTTTTAAGGATTTACCTATGGATATATCCATTCCGCCCCTCTACCTTTGTACGGACAATGCGGCCATGATCGGTGCTGCCGGCAGTGTCATGTTTGAAAAAGGTAAGCGCTCCGGATTGGATTTGAACGGAAATCCCGGATTGGATATAGAAGCATAATTGACGTGAAGACAGGACCTTAACTTCGGGATCCTGTCTTTTTATCGTGTTTAATAAAAAAATAGAATATTCTGTGGATAAAGTTTATTTGACAATCAAACTGCATGTGTATAAACAGGAGTTTTGTGGATAAGTGGATATGTTTCTGTGGATTATGTGTATAACTCGAATCAATGGCTAGTAAACGGCAAGTGATTTGTTAATAATTTTGTGGATAACTTTTAGGGGCATTTTAACTGGAAAAGAAAAGACCGAGTCATTTGACTCGGTCAATTGTCATTCTTCCAGTTCAGCCCATTCTTCGAGAAGCAGGTCTAATTTTTCCTGTGCTACATCAAGCTTTGTTTGGACTTCCATTACTTTCTCATGGTCCTGGAAAACATTTGGGTCACAAAGGTGTTCGTTGTATTCGTTTATTTCGGTTTCAAGAAGCTCCATGGCCGCCTCGATTTCCTCAATGCGCCTTTTTCGCTGGCGTTCAGCTTTTTTTGCTTCCTTATCAATTTTATAATTTGTTTTTTCTGCGGCTACATCTAAGGTTTTTGCGTGATTTTCCTGTTCAAGTTCTTTGATTTCAGCTTGCTCCTGTTTCTTCTCTACGTAGTAATCATAATCACCGAGGAATTCTTCGTTTCCGTCTTTGGAAAGCTCGATCACTTTCGTTGCTATCCGATTTATGAAATAGCGGTCATGTGAAACGAAAAGAATGGTTCCCGGATAATCGATCAATGCATTTTCAAGCACCAATTTACTGTCGAGGTCTAAATGGTTTGTTGGCTCATCAAGAATTAAAAAATTCCCTTTTTCCATCATCATTTTGGCTAGAGCTAGCCTGGCCTTTTCGCCGCCGCTTAGTGTGGAAACGGTTTTCAAAACATCGTCCCCACTAAAAAGAAAATTACCGAGTACGGTTCGTATGTCCTTTTCCGGTTTAAGGGGATAATCATCCCATAATTCATTGAGTACGCGTTTATTGGAAATAAGGTTAGCCTGTTCCTGATCGTAGTAGCTGACTTCGACGTTCGTTCCAAAACGGAAATTCCCAGAAAGTGCAGGCAGCTTAGAGATGATCGTTTTCAATAACGTTGATTTTCCAACGCCATTTGGGCCAACAAGAGCTATGCTCTCTCCTTTTGTCATCCGGGAATTTATATTTTTTGATACCGTTTCTCCTTCGTAACCGATAGCCAAATCCTGAAGGTGTAGCACTTCATTTCCGCTTTGCCGTTCAATCTGGAAAGAGAAATTAGCGGATTTTTCATCACCTTGCGGCTTGTCCAATACATCCATCTTTTCGAGCTGTTTGCGTCTACTTTGTGCTCTTTTCGTGGTGGAAGCCCTTGTGATATTGCGTTGGACAAAGTCGCGAAGCTTTTCGATTTCCCCTTGTTGTTTCTCGAAAAGCTTCATGTCCCGCTCATAATCTTCCGCTTTTCCCTCTAGGTAAGAACTATAATTGCCATAGTACTTTTTCATGTTATTCCGGGAAATTTCATATACCTGGTTTACAACTTTATCAAGAAAATAGCGGTCATGGGAAACAATAAGAACAGCTCCTTGGTAGCCTTGTAAATATTGTTCAAGCCAAGAAAGGGTTTCGATATCCAAATGGTTCGTTGGCTCATCCAGAATCAATATATCCGGTTTCCTTAAAAGCAGCTTCCCTAAAGCAAGTCTTGTTTTTTGCCCACCGCTTAAAGTGGAAATTGGGGTAGAATAGTCAAAATCAGCAAACTGAAGTCCATGCAATACTGAACGAATATCCGCTTCATATTGATAACCGCCCTTCTCTTTGAAAGCTACCATCAAAGTGTCATATTCATTTAATACTTTTTGGTAAATTGCTTCATTTTCAAAGATGTCAGGTCTGGCCATATCAGCCTCAAGGCGACGCAGTTCTTTTTCTTGTTCTAAAAGGTCATTGAATACAGTCAGCATTTCATCCCAAATGGTCAGTTCTGATTCCAGTCCCGTGTCCTGTGCCATATATCCGATGGTGACACCTTTTGGTTTGATTATTTCACCGCCATCATGGGAAAGCTGCCCGGCTATGATTTTTAGCAGAGTAGATTTTCCAGCGCCATTTCGGCCGACAAGTGCAATTCTATCCTTATTTTGAACTTCGAGCTTCATATTTGATAAAATAAGTTCAGCTCCATAATATTTCGATAGTTGATTGATTTGTAATAAAATCATAGATTTCACCTCAATTGATTATTGTTAGTGTAACGTATTATAGTTATTATCGGCAACAGCTTGGTTCCAAGCAAAAACAAGCTATTACATAAAGTGGAATAATAGTGTATGATTTAGGAGGGGTTACTTAAATGGGAGACTTAACGCATTTTAATGAACAAGGCCGGGCTAAGATGGTTGATGTGACTGCTAAGCCTGAAACATCCCGGACGGCAATAGCTCAATCGAGCATTTTATTGAACGATGAAATATATGAGTTGGTCACGAACCAGAAAATGAAAAAAGGTGATGTATTGGCCGTTGCACAGGTTGCAGGAATCATGGCCAGCAAAAATACATCCAATATAATTCCAATGTGCCACCCTATTGCTCTGCAAGGGGTCAATATAGCCTTTGAATGGGAAAAAGAAGATGAAGGATATAGGCTTAGGATTGAAACGGAAGCTAAGACAAAAGGGAGTACAGGTGTGGAAATGGAAGCGTTAACAGCTGCATCCGTGACTGCCTTGACTATTTATGACATGTGTAAGGCCCTTGATAAGGGAATGGTAATCGGGCCTACATTCTTAGTGGAGAAAACAGGCGGAGTGTCTAGTAACGATTATAAAAGACAAGTAATTCAAACAGATAGAGATTAAGTTGAAAAGCATGTGTGAAGGCGGGGAAGAATGATGAACCATGACCCAAAGATACCGCAGGCAACAGCCAAAAGGTTGCCATTGTATTATCGATTTTTAAAGAACTTACATTCCTCAGGCAAACAAAGAGTTTCCTCGGCAGAGCTAAGCGAAGCTGTAAAGGTGGATTCTGCGACTATTCGCCGTGATTTTTCCTACTTTGGAGCGCTTGGAAAAAAAGGCTACGGCTACAATGTCAATTATTTATTATCCTTCTTTAGAAAAACACTAGATCAAGATGAACTGACAAAAGTCGCTTTAATCGGAGTGGGGAATTTAGGGACTGCTTTTTTAAATTACAATTTCATTAAAAATAATAATACGAAGATTGAAATGGCATTTGAAGTTTCTGAAGATAAGGTCGGCAAGCAAATAGCTGATGTGCCAATCTATCATATGGATCAAATCGATACACTATTGCAGGAAAATAATATTACTGCGGCTATTTTGACAGTGCCTGCTCAGGTAGCACAGACGATAACCGATCGTCTAGTCAAAGCTGATATAAAAGGAATATTGAATTTCACACCTGCACGGCTGACGGTACCCCCATCCATAAGGGTTCACCACATTGACCTGGCCGTGGAGCTTCAGTCACTCATCTACTTTCTGAAACATTATCCTGTAGTGGAAGAAGCTGCATTGGAGGAATGAAAAAAACGCTGCATCTTCGCAGCGTTTTTTTATTTTTTCTTATTTTTTTGGGCGGCTTTAATCTTAAAGTGAAGCATGATCATGCGTAATCCCGATCCAAAGTCTAAAGTCGCAATTAGTACAAGTATGTAGGCAAAGATTCCCCATCCGGAAGAACTGACGGTTTGAATCGCGATAGCGGTAAAAAGAGCTCCTAAGCCTGCATAGATGATACCCATGAATAATGGTGATTGACGTTTCATAATAAACCTCCGATGAAGGCCTGTGCAGTATCTAGCATCTTCTCAATATCATCCCGATTTACAACTTGAAAGATGATAACAAGCGTATTCATCGCAATATGTGCGCTCATGGAAACGAGGATGCGGCCCGTTTTCGCATAAAGAAAAGCAAAGGTAAAACCCATTGCCGAATATAAAAGAAGATGTTCCAATTCACCATGCGCCAAGCCAAAAATAACTGAACTGAGTAAAGCAGAAATAAAGAAGTTAAAGCGTTTATGAAGTGATCCGAAAATGATTTTCCGAAAAATGATTTCTTCCAATATAGGTCCAATAACTGAAGTGACGAAAATGACTATGGGAACTTGGTAAATGAGTGAAATGAGCTGCTGTGTATTTTCAGATTCAGGCTCCACCCCAAGCATCTGTTCAATGTATCCAGCAATGCTTTGCGCAAAAAGAGCGAGGAACACTCCGGCAACTGCCCATAATATGGACGTGGGAATGGAAGCTGGAGTGCTTCTGTCCATTTTTTCCTTCATATCTTTTCTCATTAAAAACAGGATCAAGGATAGAGCAACGAAAAAGCTGAATACGATCCAGTATGCTGCAGACCTCACCTGGAGTTCATCAGCAGTCATTCCAGTTGAAGACCCGATCAGCATGAAAAGAGGTACCCCAACAATACTGGATAATTGCATGGAAATGTAGGTGATGACGACGAACCAATATTCTTTTTTCAAAAATGAAAACTCCTTTTATTTAGTCACCCATTCCGCTTAGAACGTTCCTGATATGGGGACAATCTATAAACGCATACTCCAAAATGGTATCAAATAATGAGACAGAACACCACTTAAAGATACCCCTAACAAAACATTTTAGCACCTTTGTTAAAAGAATCATTATGCTAAAGTAGTATACCCGAAATTTATCAGAAATTAATAAAAAATTTTCGATAAGATACTTGCAAAAAAGGCTCGGTTTATTTAATATTATAAATGTGTTAGCACTCGATGGTGAAGAGTGCTAATAATCATGAAACAAATTATCAAGAGAATATGAGGAGGTTGTTTCACTTGTTAAAACCATTAGGTGATCGCGTTATTATTGAACTAGTTCAATCTGAAGAAAAGACTGCAAGCGGTATTGTTCTTCCTGATACTGCAAAAGAAAAGCCACAAGAAGGTAAGGTAGTAGCTGTTGGTACTGGCCGTGTCCTTGAAAATGGCGAACGTGTTGCTTTAGAGGTTGCCCAAGGCGATCTAATTATCTTCTCAAAATATGCAGGTACTGAAGTTAAATACGAAGATACTGAATACTTAATTTTACGTGAAAGCGACATTCTAGCTGTTATCGGCTAATTATACATCATACTTAACTGAACGAAAATTTTCTTAAAATTTTAGGGAGGTACTTATAAATGGCTAAAGAAATTAAATTTAGTGAAGAAGCTCGCCGCTCCATGCTTCGTGGTGTGGACGCACTTGCAGATGCAGTTAAAGTAACGCTTGGACCAAAAGGTCGTAACGTGGTTCTTGAGAAAAAATTCGGTTCACCGCTTATCACAAATGACGGTGTGACGATCGCTAAAGAAATTGAATTGGAAGATGCATTCGAAAACATGGGTGCGAAATTGGTTGCTGAAGTAGCGAGCAAAACAAACGACGTAGCTGGTGACGGTACAACTACTGCAACGGTTCTAGCGCAAGCGATGATTCGTGAAGGTCTTAAAAACGTAACAGCTGGTGCAAACCCAATGGGTATCCGTAAAGGAATCGAAAAAGCGGTTAATACTGCAATTGCAGAATTAAAAGCTATTTCTCAACCTGTTGAAAACAAAGAATCGATTGCACAAGTTGCTGCTATCTCTTCAGCTGATGAAGAAGTGGGCCAACTGATTGCTGAAGCTATGGAACGTGTTGGTAACGACGGCGTCATCACAATCGAAGAGTCTAAAGGTTTCACAACTGAATTGGACGTTGTAGAAGGTATGCAGTTCGACCGTGGATATGCTTCTCCTTATATGGTTACAGATTCAGATAAAATGGAAGCTGTCTTAGAGAATCCATACATCTTGATCACAGATAAAAAAGTAACGAATATCCAAGAAATCCTTCCTGTACTTGAGCAAGTTGTTCAACAAGGGAAACCACTATTATTGATTGCTGAAGATGTAGAAGGCGAAGCGCTTGCAACTCTTGTTGTGAACAAACTTCGTGGAACATTCAATGCAGTTGCGGTTAAAGCTCCTGGATTCGGTGACCGTCGTAAAGCAATGCTTGAAGACATCGCAGCTCTTACAGGCGGCGAAGTAATCACTGAAGAAATCGGACTTGATCTTAAATCTGCAACAATCGAATCTTTAGGACGTGCTTCTAAAGTGGTTGTTACAAAAGAAAATACAACAATCGTTGAAGGTTCTGGAGATACAGCTCAAATTCAAGCTCGTGTAAACCAAATCCGTGTTCAATTAGAAGAAACAACTTCTGAATTCGACCGTGAAAAATTACAAGAACGCCTTGCTAAATTAGCTGGCGGTGTAGCGGTGATCAAAGTCGGTGCAGCTACTGAAACGGAATTAAAAGAACGTAAACTTCGTATTGAAGATGCATTGAACTCCACTCGTGCCGCTGTTGAAGAAGGTATCGTAGCCGGTGGTGGTACAGCACTTCTTAACGTATACAATAAAATCGCTGAAATTCAAGCGGAAGGCGACGTAGCAACCGGCGTGAAAATCGTTCTTCGTGCTATCGAAGAGCCTGTTCGTCAAATCGCTCACAATGCTGGACTTGAAGGCTCTGTAATCGTAGAGCGCCTTAAAGGCGAAGCAGTTGGTACTGGCTTCAATGCAGCTACTGGACAATGGGTGAACATGATCGAATCCGGTATCGTCGATCCTACAAAAGTAACTCGTTCAGCTCTACAAAACGCTGGTTCTGTAGCAGCTATGTTCTTAACGACAGAAGCTGTCGTTGCTGACAAACCAGAACCTGCTGGCGCTGGCGGCATGGGCATGCCTGACATGGGCGGCATGGGCGGAATGGGCGGCATGATGTAATTTGATCTATAAAACCCTTATATATTAAGGGTTTATAGATGGAAACATCATTTTAGGTGCCGAAAAGGTGCCCGAACCAATCCAAAATTAAAATTAGAGGCTTCTCATTAGTTGAGCAAACTTTTGGGAAGCTTCTTTTTTTCTGTCTTTTGTAATGTGTAAATAAACTTGTGTAGTTGTTTCATCTTCTGTGTGACCAAGTCGATCCATAATTTGAAGTAATTCAACACCAGCTTCTGCTAACAAAGATTTTATGGGTGTGTCTTAAGGAGTGAGGTGTTAATCGTTTGTTAATAGCTGGTGTTTTTTTTAACAGGCTTTCCATTCGATTTTCTATAGTCTTAATAAAATGTGGATAACCGAAATAAGGAGCATTTAATCTTCCAAAAACAAAATCATTATCATAATACTCTTTGCCAACTTGTAGTTTGATTTCTTTTTGCTTCAATTTATGTTTATGGAGGGTATTAATAACTTCATCTTCCACATCAATCTTACGTATTGAGCCGTTAGTCTTGGGAGGAAGCAATTTATAATTTTTGGTATTATTTCTTGGATTATAGTAGGTCTTCGTAATATTGATCGTATTTTCTTCAAAATCAATGTCTTTCCACTTAAGAGCTACTAATTCACCAGCTCTAAATCCTGTCCAGGATAAAGTTAAAAAAATAACATAGTCATCGATTTCACCCTGTGTTTTGGCTGTATCTAAGAATGCCTTTAACTCATATTTTTCTAAATATTTATCTTCGACTTTCTTATTTTCAATATCCTCAACTGTTTTTTTTCTTTCGGAATGAAGGCATACTCTGTTGGATCAGCTAATAATAGGTCTTGCTCTTTTATATATCATCCTTGCTGTTCCGTGTATACCAGAAATGGTATTATGAGCAATCTGCTCTTTCTTCTTTAAATCATTTAATGCATTTTGATACATTTTTTAGTAATATCCTTGATTTTATATTTAGTAAAATAGCGATTTAAATACCCAATTTCATGTTTTCTAACACGGATAGTACTTATCTTTACATCTGTTTCACTATAGACATCAAGCCAGTCTTCTGCCACTTCTTCAAAAGTTAAATTTGTATCTTCAAATTTTTTACCACTTGTTTTCCGCTCGAATTCTTTAAGAGCATCTTTAGCATCTTTCTGTTTAATAAATCCTTTTTTAACAATTCGCCGGCGGTTTCCTATTTGGGGATCTACTCCATTCTCTACTACGTACATCCATCTTTCGCCTTCTTTGGTTTGATATTTCTTTACATAAGCCATCCATACATCTCTCCTTATAGTTATACAAGAATAAAAGGTTCTTTTCTTTCGTTAGGTAATAGTTGCAATACTTCCTCGATGTCGGGAAGCTGGATAATAAATTGGTCAACTTCATGTGGATTAACACCATGTCTACTAATTCGATGCTTAATTTGATCAAGATTTAATCCTAACTGGCTGGCATGAAGATTATTAGTTAATAAGTCTTCAATATTGATGGAGGAACTAAGTATTGAATCATCAAAGTCATTTCTGTCAAAATACTCGAAAGGAGCAATTACATCAAAATAATAAGAATCTTGTTCCCATGGAATTTCCAAGAGACTAAAAGTCAAAACATACCAGACTGGAACTTGTTTTCCTTCAAAATAAAAATAGTTGTTTTGGCCTGCATCTTTTATTGTTTTGGGAAGCGTGGAAAATTTATGTACAGTTTGCTTTGGAGTGATTATACTTACTGAAACTGGATTCCTTATGGAGAGGGGCGAAATAAAGATGTACTCTGACGTTAAATTATCTGTACAGGAAATATTAGAGAAGAGAAATTTTAGAAATGCAAAAGTGATCGCAGGCACAGGTGGATTGTATAGAACGGTTAAATGGATTCATGTTATGGAAGTAACTCAAATTGAACAGCTCCTTAACGGAAGTGAACTAATCCTATCAACAGGGATGGGATTGAAAGAAAGTAAAGAGATTTTCCTTGTATTCTTCAAACAGCTTATTGATTCCAATGCTGCTGGACTGTGCATTGAATTAGGAACATATATGGCTAGTATCCCAGAAGAAATTATAGAATTAGCCAACCTGCATCATTTTCCCTTAATTGTTTTTTACGAAAAAGTACGATTTGTTGATATTACACAAGATTTGCATACTCTCTTAATCAAAAAACATTATCAAATGATTTCAGATTTAGAAGATTATTCACATCAGTTAAATCGGTTACTTCTAAAATCTAACCCACAACAAAAAATCTTGAATTTACTACATAAATATGTAAATATGTCAGTTTGCTTTATTCAAAATCAAGGTGAAACCTATATTGTATCCAACAAATCATCGAAAGAACAGAAGCAAATACTTCAACTATTGAAAGAGGAAAATATACAAAAACATATGAATATCGCTCATCAGTCTATACAAGCATTGAATCAGAAATTTGCCGATTTATTTATTATATCCGAATCAAGTCCGATTTCAGAGTTTGAATCACTCATTTTAGACAGAAGCGCTACAGCATTATCACAATATATTTTACGTGTGTTATACGTTGAAGAAAGAAGAAGGACGGAAGTAACGGTATGGATTCAAAAATGGTTAGAAGGAGCACATAGTGAGGATCAAATAAGCAGATTCCTCTCAGGTTTGGACCCTGATCTTGAACCAAACGGATGTGTCGTTCTACTGTTTAAGATCAATCAGTTAGATGAGGGAAATCCAGAAATTACATACTTGAAAATACTTTTTCGTTCTGTTTTCCTATCACATGGTTTCTTCCTTTTATCTACTATAAGTGAAAATAAAATCATTTTTATATTAGTAAATAAGCGAAAAAACAATGATTGGAAACATAGAATTGAAGTTGGAATACAACATATACAACAAGAATTGGTAGAGGATCGGAAATTTGTTCAAATTAAATTTTGTGTTGGAAAGTTTATGGAAAATCTAAGCGAAATAAAAAAGAGTTATCACACGGCACAAGAGACATTTATCATTCAAGAGAAAATACCGAAAGCATGCTTTAGTTATTTTTATGAAGAATTATTTATTTTTCGATTAGTGTCTATAGCCAATGAACAAGGTGCACTTGATGATTTTATCTCTGATTATTTAAACCCTGTCCTTCAATATGATCAGCAAAACAATGGGAAACTAATGGAAACATTAAAAACTTATCTTAAATGTAATGGATCAAAGCAGGAAACTGCAAATAAATTATATATCGTTCGTCAGACTCTTTATCAACGACTTCAAAAATTAAATGAGCTATTAGGTGAAAATTTTATGGATTTCTATAAACGACAAGCGATAGAATTTGCTATCACCGCCTATGAATATGTATCTTCTCCTAAATCATAAGTTAATACCATGATCCTGTTATTTTAGACTATTTGTAAATGGTCATACTTAAAATTACCAGAATGTCGTGAAAATTTTGTAATTAAATTTACATACTGTCTACTGAATGCGTTTTCATAAGTAGATATAATAAATTCATAGAAAGATAATTTCAAACTAGGAGGTTTTACTATGGTAGTAACCCAAAATGTACAAACGTTAAAAAACTTTATTGGAGGAAAGTGGATAGAATCTACAAGCAAACAGGTTGAAGATATACCTAATCCAGCAACGGGAGAGATTATTGCTCGTGTACCACTTTCAAATAGAAAAGAATTAAATGGGGCTGTTGCAACGGCTAAAGAAGCATTTAAAAAATGGAGAAAAGTGGCTGTGCCTCGCCGTGCTCGTATTCTCTTCCGTTATCAACAATTATTAGTCGAAAACTGGGAAGAGTTAGCTAAACTGATTACGCTAGAAAACGGAAAAAGTTATGAAGAAGCTTACGGCGAAGTCCAACGTGGGATTGAATGTGTTGAATTTGCCGCAGGTGCACCAACTTTAATGATGGGTCAGCAACTTCCGGATATTGCTACTGATATTGAATCTGGTATGTATCGTTACCCAATCGGAGTAATCGGAGGAATCACACCATTTAACTTTCCGATGATGGTTCCATGCTGGATGTTCCCACTGGCGATTGCATGCGGAAACACGTTTGTATTAAAACCATCTGAAAGAACTCCTTTGTTGGTTAATCGCTTAGCTGAATTGATTAAAGAAGCAGGTCTGCCTGATGGCGTATTAAATATTGTGCATGGTGCTCATGACGTTGTTAATGGCATTCTGGACAATGAGGATGTGAAGGCCGTATCCTTTGTTGGTTCTCAACCTGTTGCTGAGTATATTTACAAAACTGCAGCTGCTAACGGCAAACGTGTCCAAGCTCTTGCAGGTGCAAAGAATCATTCCATTGTCATGCCGGATGCTGATTTAGACAACGCTGTAAACAATATCATTAATGCGGCATTTGGATCTGCAGGTGAACGTTGTATGGCAGCTTCCGTTGTTGTTGCAGTAGGAAACGTTACTGATGAATTAATAAGTCGACTCAAATTAGCAGCTGATGGCATTACAATTGGAAATGGTATGGATGAAGGCGTGTTCCTTGGGCCAGTCATTCGTGAGTCACACCAAAAACGGACGATTCATTATATTGAAATGGGTGAAAATGAGGGAGCTTCTTTGATCCGGGATGGAAGAAAGGATGTAGTGAATGAGCAAGGGTATTTTGTTGGCCCTACGATCTTCGACAACGTCAAACCTGAAATGAAAATTTGGCAGGATGAAATTTTTGCTCCAGTGTTATCAATTGTTCGAGTTGAGACCTTAGAGGAAGCCATTGAACTGACAAATAAGTCCGATTTTGCAAATGGGGCTTGCTTATATACTGACAGTGCTAAAGCAATCCGTGAATTCCGTGAAGAAATCGATGCAGGTATGTTAGGTGTCAATCTTGGAGTTCCCGCTCCTATGGCATTCTTCCCTTTCTCTGGTTATAAGAAATCCTTCTATGGTGATCTCCATGCAAATGGAAAAGATGGAGTAGAATTCTATACTCGTAAGAAAATGCTTACTGCTCGTTATTAAAAATAGTGATGTAATAAAAAATTGAATGGAGGTCGATTGTGGTGCAAACGCAAACACAAAATTTGCAAAAATTAGATGAAAAATATCTTTGGCATTCAATGAGAGGGGCGAATTCTAGCCCATCCAATTTAATTATCACAAAAGCAGAAGGAGCATGGGTAACGGATATTGATGGAAATCGTTATTTAGATGGCATGTCTGGTCTTTGGTGCGTGAATGTAGGGTACGGGCGAAAAGAGCTTGCGAAAGCGGCTTATGAGCAGCTTGTAGAAATGCCGTACTTCCCATTAACCCAAAGTCATGTTCCCGCGATTAAATTGGCAGAAAAGTTGAATGAATGGCTTGGCGGCGATTACGTTATTTTCTTCTCGAACAGTGGATCGGAAGCGAATGAAGCCGCGTTTAAAATTGCTCGTCAATATCACCAACAAAAAGGGGATCACGGACGCTACAAATTTATTTCTCGCTATCGCAGTTATCACGGTAATACAATGGGTGCGCTTGCAGCAACAGGTCAGGCACAACGAAAGTACAAATATGAACCATTAGGGCAAGGGTTTCTGCATGTAGCACCACCTGATACGTATCGCAATCCTGATGATGTTCATACACTTGAAAGTGCTGAAGAAATTAATCGTGTCATAACTTGGGAGTTAAGTGAAACGGTGGCCGGGGTAATTATGGAGCCGATTATTACTGGGGGAGGAATTTTAATGCCTCCTGATAGATACATGGCAAAAGTAAAAGAGATTTGTGAGAATCATGGCGCCTTGCTAATTTGTGATGAAGTCATATGCGGATTCGGTCGGACAGGGAAACCATTCGGATTTATGAACTATGGAGTCAAGCCTGATATCATTACGATGGCGAAAGGAATTACTAGTGCTTACCTTCCATTATCGGCAACGGCAGTCAAAAGAGAGATTTACGAGGCTTACTTAGGCAGTGAGGAGTATGATCGTTTCCGTCATGTAAATACGTTCGGGGGAAGCCCTGCCGCTTGCGCCTTAGCTTTGGAAAACTTAGGAATTTTAGAAAATGAAAAGCTCATCGAACGCTCCAAAGAATTGGGTGAACGCCTATTACGTGAACTTGAGGATGTAAAGGCACATCCAAATGTGGGGGATGTACGCGGAAAAGGCCTTCTTCTCGGTATTGAACTGGTAGAAGATAAGCAAACAAAAGAACCTGCGTCCATTGAAAAGATGAACAAAGTTATTAGTGCTTGTAAAGAAAGAGGGTTAATTATTGGTAAAAATGGTGACACCGTTGCGGGATACAATAATATATTGCAGCTTTCTCCCCCATTAAGTATTACAGATGACGACTTTGCCTTTATCGTCAAAACACTGAAAGTAAGCTTAACTCAAATATGATATTTGTAAGTAGGTTAACATGAGTAATGATTATTCATTAATCACCAAAAAAATGTATACAAATAGCCGACGTAATAAAATCTGGCAATGGCAATGCCGGTTGATAGAGCAAAGTGTTTGATTTGAGATTGTTCTGATGAGTCAATCGAGCCTTTCTCAAAATGAACTTTCAATAACTTCAAACATTCTTTTTGAATAGATGGATTTATTTGCGGTAAAAAGATAGGACAACCTTCTATAGGATAGTAGATCACCTGTAAGGAAAGCATTTGAGAGAAAGTTTGTAGAATTTTAGTGAATTTAACCTTTTTTACAAATAGGAAATTTTGTCTCTTGCCTAAGGTCAATCTCATGTGGAATGGATGGAAAATACACCCCTAACTCAATGCAAAGGGCAGAAGCATTTTGTCGAAAGATACGACAAGCAAACGTTTTTGTCACCATAACTTTTAACCAGGAGCTGGATAGATAATGGGGAAAACTGCAATTGAATCAAATAATCAAGAATCAAACAAGCAAGTTATAAAGAGAAAAAAAATTAATTTCACAATGCCCCACAGTTATGTTTTTATGGGAATGATGATTTTCTTAGCAGGGATTTTAACATACATTGTACCTGCAGGTGAATTTAGTAGAGTGGAAGATCCGGCTACTGACAGATTAGTTGTCGTACCTGATTCTTATAAGCTTATTGAACAATCACCAGTTAGTTTTTTTGATTTGTTTTTGAGCATTCAAAAGGGAATGATAAATGCAGCGGAAATCATTTTCTATGTCCTTTTTTCCTATGGTTTTATATTTATGCTAACAAAAACTGGAGCCTTTAATTGCGGCATTGGGGCACTTTTAAAGAAAATGAAGGGAAAAGAAAATTTCATTGCCCCTATTTTTATGCTTGTCTTTGGACTTATGGGTGCAACCTTTGGAATGTATGAAGAAAGCTATGGATACATTCCCCTAATGATGGGAATTGCTGTTGCCCTTGGATATGATGCATTGGTTGGTGTTGCTATTGTTTATGTGGGCATAACTACGGGTTTTTCAGCATCCATAACAAACCCTTTTACCATTGGAATAGCTCAGAGCATTGCAAAAATCCCTTTGTTTTCTGGAACTGGGTTTCGTATTATAGCTTTTATAGCCTTTATGTCCCTGTCAATTTTTTATGTTATGCACTATGCAAATAAAGTAAAAAAAAATCCGGATGCAAGCCTTGTAAAAGACATAGAGTTTCCCTTTCTTTCAGATATAAGAAAAGGGGTGCTATCTGAGCAAAAATTTACTACACGGCATAAAATTAGCATGATATTGTTTGTAGGTACCATTCTAACTTTAATTATGGGAACGGTTAAATTTAAATGGCATCTTCCAGAATTATCAGCTGTCCTCATTATGATGATGATTGTTATAGGTTTAGTAAACAAGCTTACTTTTGCTCAAATTGCAGATACATTTATAGAAGCATGTAAAACCATGGTATTTGCTGCTCTCATTATTGGCCTAGCTAATGCTATATTAGTTGTTTTTCAAGAAGGGCACATTATCGATACAATTGTGCATGCTATGGCGTATGTTATAAAGGACCTATCGCCTATGATTTCTGCAAGCTCTATGGTCATTGGACAAACCTTACTTAATTTATTTATTCCTTCAGCATCTGCCGCGGCAGCGATTTCAATGCCCATTATGACGCCGCTAGCGGATCTTGTCGGTCTGAATCGCCAAATTGCCGTTCTAGCTTTCCAATTTGGAGACGGATTTGCAAATATGTTTTGGCCTCATACTGTTGCTGTTATATGCGGGATTGCCTGCATACCAATTGATCGTTGGTATAAATTTTTATGGCCGCTTTTCCTTTCAATTCTAAGCTTGGAGATCATATTTGTCATCATTGCAGTAGCTATTAATTATGGACAGTAATTGAACGGTGAAAGGATGATCAACTTGTATAATAGTTTAGAAGAGTTAAAAAAACATATAGTATTTTACTATTTTTCAGAAATATCAAATATCCCTAGGGGTTCTGGCAATGAGAAAGCGATCAGCGACTATTTGGTTCGCTTTGGAAAAGAACGTAATTTAGAGGTCATACAGGATGAAGCATTAAATGTCATTATAAAAAAGAAAGCTACACCTGGATATGAGAATATACCAACCGTCATTATCCAAGGGCATATGGATATGGTTTGTGAAAAGAATAAAGGGACTCTTCATGATTTTGAAAAAGATCCACTTCAATTAAGAATTGTAGGAGATATGCTATATGCAAAAGATACAACATTAGGTGCTGATAATGGAATTGCAGTAGCTTATGCTCTTGCTTTATTAGATTCAGATGAAATCCCTCATCCTTCCCTTGAAGTTGTTATCACAACAGAAGAAGAAACCACTATGGGGGGAGCTTTAGCTGTAGATCCTGCTAACCTTGACGGTAAAATTCTCATTAATATTGATTCAGAAGAAGATAACAAGTTATTGGTAAGCAGTGCAGGTGGGATAAAAGTAATCCAAACTCTTCCGATAGTTTGGCAAGATATCCCTAAGGATGTATCGGCTTATTTTATTAGCGTAAGAGGATTAAAGGGAGGACATTCTGGTATGTCTATCAATAAGGGAAGGGGTAATTCCAATAAAATAATAGGACGATTATTATATGATTTGTTAGCTGAATTCCCTTATTTTATTCAACAAATCAATGGTGGCGTAGCAGTAAATGCAATTCCTCGTGAAGCTGATGCAATTATTTTGCTTCGTTCAGATTCTGTTGAGAAACTAGAAAATAAAATTGACGAGTGGAATGTTATCTTTAAAAACGAGCTGCAAACATCTGACCCAGATGTATATATAAGCCTTGAAAACATAAAGTTTGATTTTACCAAGGCTTTTTCGGAAGAAACAATGCGTAAGGCAATTACCTCTCTGATGTTAATTCCAAACGGTATTCAAAGCATGAGTATGGAAATAGAAGGGTTGGTCGAAAGCTCGACTAACTTAGGAGTTGTTACAACATTAGATACAGAAATAAAGTTTGAAAGTGATACGAGAAGTTCGGTAAAAAGTCTAAAGTACAATATAGTTAATAAAGCCAAAATAGTAGCAGATACACTTGGGTGCCAATTTACTACCGAATGCAATTATCCAGAATGGCCATATAATCCTAACTCAAACATTCGAAAGTTATTTGAAAAAATTTATAAGAAGAAACATGGTACTGATATTGAGATTATCGCAGTGCATGCTGGAATTGAGTGTGGTATCTTTATCGAGAAAATTCCTGAATTAGATGCTATTTCGATTGGTCCTGATATGTACAATGTTCATACTCCCGATGAACATTTAAATATACATTCTACGATGAATAATTGGAAATATTTCCTTTCAGTACTAAAAGAAATGAAATCATTTAATTGGAAGGAAAATAGTATGTATGAAGAGGATCGAAAAATGGGTCTGGAGCAAAAAAGTAGGTAACAAAATCTAAATGAACTTTAACGATAATGATTCAGTTGGTTCTGGTGCAAAAACTTCAAGACAAGTGCAATTAATCTCTATCTCTAAATCTTGGATATACTGATACTATTACTCTAAAAAAGGTGTGTGATCAGTATGTCTAAGGAAAATTTATTTAAATGGAAACATTATCAACCAGAAATTTCTTCTCACTGTCAGATGGTACCTACGGTACAACCTTAGTTTTCGTAATCTTGTAAAAAATGATGGAGGAACGTGGCCTATCAATGGCTCATACAACGATTATGCGTTGGGTACATCAATATGGCCCTGATTTAGATAAGAGAATTCGTCGTCATCTCAAACAGACCAATGAATCGTGGAGAGTAGATGAAACATACATAAAAGTAAAAGGATAATGGATGTATTTGTATCGTACAGTCGATCCAGAAGGGAAACGATTGATTTTTATCTAAGTGAATTAAGAGATAAACAAGCTGCCAAGTGCTTTTTTTAGAAAGCCTTGGTTACTTGCCATTCTACAACCCCACGTGTGATTACGTTTGATAAGTACCCAGTTTATCCTGTAGCGATTCAAGAGTTAAAAGAAGAAAAAAGTATGCCAGAAGGCATACGAGTACGACAAATACGGTATCTGAACAACATTGTGGAACAAGATCATCGTTTTATAAAAAAACGGGTCCGTTCTATGTTGGGATTGAAATCGTTTCGAACAGCCACCTATATTTTGAGTGGTATCGAAGCTATGCATATGGTTAAAAAAAGATCAACCTCATCAACGGGTAAAGTCTGCCCTAAATGAGGTTGAATTCATTCATAAGTTGTTCGGGGTAGCTGCTTAATCCCAAAGTTAACAGGGTATTACCTCTCTATGGTTCTAGTACTCGCAGCAGAACCGAAAAAAGGACAACTTCAACAAGGGGTGAAGTCTGTCCAAATCGAGATTGAACTCATACATAAATTATTTGGAGTAGCATCATAATTTATAGATGAAAAATGAAAAGGATATTGAGGTTCTATGTTTCTAACAAATCCTATTTGCACCAGAACCAATGAATTTATAGCTAATCTTGAGTTATTCAAGAATCGGGCGCGTTTGTGTAATAAGCTCAATAGCTTTTTGCTAACTTTCAGCTTAATAGAAGAAAAACAACCTTGGTGCCAAAAAGGTGCCGAATGGGTGCCGATATTTATATTTTTGCATATTGTTGAGTAAATATTTTTAATGGGAACAAATATTCTTGATAGTAGATAGATTAAGATTAGATTGTATGATATTTTCAAGTAAAACCTCACAATCTATGGGCGGCATGATGTAATCATCGCTTAAATCCCTTAATATAGGGGTTTAACGAGGATTCAGAGTGAATGCTCACCAAACATGTGAATATTTTTAAAGTTGAAGGCCCCCCACAGTTTACTGTGGTGGGCCTTTTTCTTTGTTGTCAGTCATGTGAGCATACATCGTTATTTGAGACTGTATGCCCTAATTGTTGTTTCAGTAACTATGCGTGCTGAACGATTGCTGCGTAATTTCCTTATTGATATATGCGGTAACTTCCTAATAAGAAGTTGTAACCGTATTGCAGGCAGTTTTTGCACTAATGATTTGTTTAAAACATAGAGCTCTAATATTCTTTTCATCTATGAATCATGATGCTACTATGTATTCAATCTCGCATTGGACAGACTTCACGAAGTGATCCTTTTTTCAGCCCAACAGTTCATCTCCACTTTATAGATATCTGTTTGGCTATTCGAAATGTTTTTAATCCTAGCATAGAACGGACTTTCTTATCCAACTCAGGAACATATTGAAGGAAGGACCCACGCAGTAGAGTTATGGATAAGCATCGTTCCTCCATGATTTTCATAAAATCATGAAAACGCAAGTTGTACCGTAGGAACCACCTTACTGTGTGAATAATAATTTCAAGGACATAATGCTTCTAAAGAGATTACTTGCAGGATGTTCGGATTTTTACACCAGAACCCATTTTTTTGTAATTTTCATAATTGCGATGAATTGCGTATAATGGAAGGGTATACATGAACTTAAAATAAATCCGAAATGAAAGAATGGTCATCATTCTATTCTATAAGCAATTAAAGGTGAAATGATTATGATATCTAGTCTTATGAAGTCTTGGACAATATGGATGAAAATTGGTGTAATGTTATTCGGGGTATTCTTATTATCGTGGTTGGGCCCTGACGAAATTGGCCTGACTGATTTTCTTATTTCATTAAGAGAAGATGAAGAAACGGGAAATAAGTTAATGCTTGCCGTTTTTTTGTTAGTGTCTTTAAATACAGTTTTAGCTTTGTTTCATTATATTGGTGCACTGCTGTTGGGAGACGAAATCGGTGCTCGTTTAAACCGTCCATGGTTAAAAATCATCATTCCTCTTATTGTTATTCCTCTCGACTATATCGTGATAAATGCTTATTATTCATTAACATACTCATTTAGCGCCTATGCGTTGTTATTGTTGTTCGCAATCTTATTATTGCAAGCCTTTGAAAAGGATAGGCTAAAGCCAATTATTAAATCAATTATTTGTTCTCAATTAATCTTTGGGATTGAATGGCTGAATGAGATTCCTTCTTTATCCCAATATGGATTTGGCCAAGGGTCGCTTTCAATGGAATTAAAAGATATAGCAGTTCAAGTTGGATTTGAGCAATCTTTAACATTGTACAGTTTAACTTTGTGTTTAATTTTTGTTATTAATGCTGTTATTTTAGCTGTGTATTTTTCATTAGCTGAACAAAAGTGGCGGATAAAGCAAGAGCTTCATTATGCGCAATTAGAAGCGATTCAGTCTAGGTCAGGACGGGAAGCGCTCTATCTGGTCCATGATTTAAAAACGCCTCTCACAGCAATTGAGGGGCTAAATTCTTTAATTAGTTTGAAGGTGGACGATTCTAAAATTAAAGAGTATTGTCAAAAGATTTCATCATCGATTCATTCCGTTAGCGACATGATTTCTGAGATTTTATATGATGATAAAAAACATTGGTGCCGTATAAAAGATTTAGTTGGATACGTCAAAGCAAGCAGACTGAGCGGGACAAATCTTAATTTGAAAGTAGACTTTCAAACAGATCCCGAAATTAAAATTTTAATTAATAAAATCCGAATGACAAGGGCATTAGTGAACTTAATTGACAATGCTTACGATGCAGTGAATGGAAAAGAAGATGGTAAGATTTTGCTTAAGATAAAAACCTATGAAAATGAACTTTGGTTGGGCGTATCAGATAATGGGATAGGGATTACACCTAAAGAGCAGGAGAAAATATGGAAAGCTGGGTTCAGTACAAAATTGCATCCAGGGATGGGGTTAGCTTTCGTACGACAAGTTGCTAAAGGACATGGTGCATCTTTAGAAATTGACAGCAAGCTTGGACATGGGACAACAATTTGGATTAAACTAGCCGAGAGGAGTGTGTCAAGATGAACATTTTAGTCATTGATGATGATGCATCAATTCAATATATGCTAAGTGAAATTTGTGAATTTGCCGGCTGGAATGTAGATACGGCTAACAACGGAAAAGAAGGGTTAAATGTGTTTGCAGAAAAAGGAGCAGATGTTGTTTTAGTTGATTATCATATGCCGGAAATGGACGGAATAAAAACGGTGGGTGAACTTCGTACCCTTAATGCTGATGTTCCGATTCTTGTATTGACAGTCGATGAACGACAGGAAATTGCTGATCGCTTTCTTGAAGCAGGCGCAACTGATTTTGCATTAAAGCCTGTAAAAGCGCCTGATCTGATTTCAAGGATTCAACTTCATGCACGCCTTGCAAAATTAACTCAATCAGCTACGCAGCAAAAATCCAGTGAAGAAAAGGATGTATTTGTAACAAAGGGAATTAGTAAGAGAACACTTTGTCACATTAGTGATTTTTTACATTCTAATCGTGAACCTTTTTCTGTTGATACAATTTCTAAAGAAGTTGGTTTGGCTTATCCGACCGTCTATCGCTATATTATGCATTTACTTGATGAAGGAAAAGTGGAAATTATTGTGAGTTATCAAAAAATAGGAAGACCGAAAAATTTATATCAATGGATTGTTGATAAAAAACTGCCTTAATACAAGGCAGTTTTTTATTATAATGGGGGTCTCCGTTGATAAACAGACCGCTAATGCAGCAAGACTTTTTTTCTTTTTTTTCTGTATTTTTATATTTTCTGATAATATAAAATTATTTTACAACACTAAATATTCTTGAAAGTTTATATGCTTTCATTGAACCTCCTTTTTCAAGCAATAAGAATTATTCATTTAAAGAGATTGATTACACAGAGGGGTGACATTGTTAGTGGACTAAGAACGTTGACTCGGTTCTGGTGTAAGCTTAAATGTTATCAAAATAAACACGAAAATATAGTGTAAACACTGAACATTCTGGAAGTTTGCTACCTGATTCATTTTGCACCAGAGACAAGATTGGAAATGAAAACGCTTACCAAAGATGGGTTGGGTGGCCTTCATCGTTAGATCTAATAAAAAAATGCAATTATATTGTGAATGTAAACGATTGGTGGATGGTTTAATATTTAACCATATTTAGGGGGACTTTATTATGCAGGCAATTTTAAAAAATGATGTTCAGCAGCCAAACCCGTCCAGGAAAAAGCATCCTCTTGGATTGTATATGCTGTTCGCGACTGAGGCATGGGAGCGCTTCAGTTATTACGGAATGAGAGCAATCCTTGTTCTTTACTTAACGGCAACTGTTGTAAACGGCGGGCTTGGAGTCGACAAATCTACGGCTATGGGCATATACGGATTCTTTACTGGTGCCGTTTATATTACGCCAATGATTGGCGGATACTTAACTGACCGTTTCATAGGCAGAAGATTGGCGATTACGATTGGTGGCATTTTAATGGCGCTTGGTAACTTTTCGCTATTCGCAAGTCAGAGTTTGACGGCGCTTTACATTGGTCTTGGTTTATTGATTATCGGTAATGGTTTCTTCAAGCCAAACATCTCGACAATTGTTGGTGATCTTTATGAAGACAACGATCCGCGTCGTGATGGAGCTTTCACCATCTTCTATATGGGTATTAACGTTGGGGCTTTCTTCGCACCATTAATAGTTGGACTTATGAGCTATAAATATGGGTTCCTGACAGCAGCAATTGGCATGATTGTAGGGCAGTTAGTTTTCAACTTATTAGGCAATCGTTATTTAGGCGATATCGGTAAAGAACCTACTGGTAAACCGGAAGTTACAGCTGGTCAAAAATCAGCTGCACCGTTAACGAAAAGAGAACAAAAACGTACAGCGGCTATCGTGATTTTGGCAGTCTTCGTTATTGCGTTCTGGGCCGCTTTCGAGCAGGCAGGAAGTTCATTAACATTGTACGCTAATGACCAAATTGATCGGACTGTATTTGGTTTTGAGGTTCCGACTGCTTGGTTCCAATCATTGAACCCATTATTCATCGTGATTTTAGCGCCAATCATGTCTGCTTTATGGTACAAGCTTGGCAGCTCAAAACGCGGTGACTTAAAAACTCCAACGAAGATGGCTCTTGGTTTGGTCACTGTTGGTTTAGGTTTCTTAGTACTGCTTCCTGCTGTTATGTATACAGGGAACGATACAGCGCTGAAAGTAAATATCCTGTTCATGATTGTAACGTATTTCCTTCATACATTAGCCGAATTAATGATTTCACCAGTTGGCTTATCAATGGTAAGCAAAATTGCTCCAATCAAGCTTGCCTCTCTTCTAATGGGAGTATGGCTGGCAAGTTCCGCGGTAGCTAATATGGTAGCCGGCCAATTAGCTGCATATACGCAGTCTTTAGGTTACCTGGAAATCTTCAGTGTAATTGGTTTTGTAACAATTGGTTTAGGTATTGTACTATTGCTTCTTTCGAAGCCAGTAGCAAAGCTGATGAAATAATGAGAAAAGGAGCTGACCCAAAAGGCATATAATGTGCCTTTTGGGTCGAGCTTTTTTGTATATGGCCGTGCTTTGTGGAATATCATTGGTGTATTTATGTCTGAATGCCCTAATATCTCTTGTATCTCTTTTATACCTGCACCAACATCAATGAAAAGAGATGTATGAGTATGTCTAAAGCTGTGGGGGGTAATATGCTTGTCTACATCCCAATGCTTCATTAAACGCTGTAAACGCAATACCACTTGCTTCATAACCCTTGGATGCCCGATGTTTTCAGCAAAAATGAAATCTTGATCCTCATATACTAACCGTTGTTTCATTTTCAATTCCATCTGCTCACGCTTGTGTCCTCTGCTTTAGAACATTATCTAAAAGTACATACTGTGATATAAATTGAAACGCCGTATACGCGAACCGTACGTACGGTGTTGTGAGAGGGGCGAAAATAAACTTATTTTCCCCCCACTCGATTATGCAACTAAAGGGGCAGGTTTGTTGAAGAAGGATATTTTCTGTTTTAAGCGAATTAGAATTTCAAACAAACTTTACACGAATACAGGTATTGAAAATAACAGGAATATAGGAGGTATGAGATATGAAGATCAATAGAATAGATCATGTGAGTATAAACGTAAATGATCTTTCAGAGGCTAAAGCGTTTTTTCTTGATTTAGGACTTGAAGTACAAGCGGAATGGGAATTGGATGGAGAACAGTTGGACAGAATAGTTGGGCTTAATGATGTTAAAACGGCATGTGTAGGACTGGGGATGCCAGATGGTCAGGCATGGATAGAGCTAGTCAAATTTTATACGCCGTCAGATGAAAAAGATATTCAGCAACCTTTGGCAAATACGCTGGGTATCCGACATATTTGCTTTGCTGTTGAAGATATTGAAGCTATTGTTGCAAAATTGAAAAAGAAAGGCACGGAAATCTTTAGTGAGATACAGCAATATGAAGAAAGTTATAAGTTATGTTACGTTCGTGGTCCAGAGGGAATTATTTTAGAGTTGGCGGAGAAAATCAGATAAATATTGAATGGGACTTTAAATGATTTAGACCTCCAACTTTAAAGATTTCTTCTTAAACTATAGGGTGCTTTACTTGAAGAAGTCAAATAAAAAAGTCGGTTCCTTAACGTACAGGGAATTCGACTTCTTTATGTTTGAATTTGCTTAGCGTACAAAATTTCCGAAATGTTGGCGATACTCCTTTATACAACTCCCTCAGTA
Source organism: Peribacillus sp. YIM B13481 (assembly GCF_042787985.1). NCBI lineage: Bacteria > Bacillati > Bacillota > Bacilli > Caryophanales > Bacillaceae > Peribacillus > Peribacillus sp. YIM B13481. Next base: position 259 of record NZ_JBHZPE010000054.1, on the reverse strand, counting down.
TGATAGCTATAGCTCTCGAATGCTCACTTATTCGCAGGATTTCATAACCCTTGAAAATATATTAACGGTTAAAAGCAATGAGCTCAGATCATTTTGGTTCGCGGAGGCATAGTTAAATAAAGGAGTCTTAACAAAACTCCATATTCTACCATATAATGCACATTTTCTCCACGCCGCCCCTGGAGGCTTTCCCTCCCATGTCTCAACGGGTCATATTTATATGCCCTTTCATTCCTTCGTCATGCCTATCCAAGGGGTG